>NZ_JARAVK010000149.1:0-22943 GCF_033792765.1 Streptomyces sp. PA03-6a
GCCCTGGAGCGGCAACTGGCCGAGGAGCGTGCTCCCGAGCCCGCCGACCGCGGCGGGCTCGGGAGCACGCTCCTCGGCCAGTTGCCGCTCCAGGGCCTCCACGAACTGGCCCAGCAGCTTCCTGCTGACCTCTTCGATCATGCCCTTGCCGAACTGCGCGATCTTCCCGGTGACCGTCAGCCGGGTCTCCACCGTCACCATCGTCGCCTCGCCCTCGGGAACCAGCCGCGCGGTGATGCGCGCGTCGGCGTTGCCCTGGCCCCGGGCGTCACGACCGCGCGCCCGCAGCACCGCGGTCCGGCTCGCGGCGTCCTGCTCCTCGAAGGCGGCGGTGCCCTTGTACTGGACGGTCACCGGGCCGACCTTCACCTTCACGAGGCCGTTGTACGTGTCGCCGTCCCGCCCGGTGAGCTGGGCGCCCGGCATGCACGGCGCGATCCGCTCGACGTCGGTGAGCAGGGCCCAGGCCTGGTCCGGCGGCAGGCTCACTCGGAACTCGTTGGTGAAGTCCATCGAGGGCAGACCTCTCTTCCGGTCGTGGCGTCATCGGCGGTCCCGGACGGTGCCCACACCTTGGGCCCGCCGTCGCAGGCCGTCAACGCGCAGTTCAGCGTTCGCTTAAGACGCCGGTCGCGGGGCCGCCCGGGGAGCCCGCACGCCCGGGTCGTCAGCTCCAGAGCGTGACGTGGACCGGCGGCCGGAACTCCGTGAGCGGGACGCCGTTGGAGCGGGCGAGCAGGGCCTGCGTGGCGGCGGGGGTGGTGACGAACCGGCACAGGGCGGCGGCGACCGCGGAGCGCCGGTCCGAGGCGAGGGTGCTCGCGTACAGCATCCCGTTGATCGGCATGCCGAGGACGTCGAGGACGACGAGGTGCGAGCGCCGCAACTCCTCGCGCACGACGTGCAGCAGGGCCAGCGTCACCCCGTCGCCCGCGGCGACGGCGTTGAGCGAGGCGGTCACGCTGGGGAAGGCGGTGGCCTTGGCGGGGTCGACGCCGATGCGGGCGAGGAAGGCACCGGCGAGGGTGTCGGGGTCCATGCCGGCGGGGCCGAAGAGCCAGGGCTCGCGACCGAGCCGCCCGGGGGCGATACGGGAGTGCTGCCGCAACGGGTGACCGGGCGCCGCGACGACGACCAGCTGGAAGCGGAGGAAGGGCACGGACTCGATCGCCGGGTGCGGGGCCGGCGCGGGCCCGATCGTGACGTCGGCCCTGCGGTCCCTGAGCAGTTCGCCGAAGACCCCGACGGGCACCGCCAGCGTGTCGGCGTCCAGGTCGGGCTGGCGCCGTCCGAAGGACGCGAGAAGGGCGGGCAGCACCTGCTCGGCACCGGTCTCGGTGGACGCCACCCGCAGTTGGACGGTGCCGGCGCTGGCCTGCCGTACGCGGTGGCGGGTCTCCTCCGCCAGGCCGACGATCTCGGCGGCTCCCGCGGCCAGGCGCTGTCCGCCCGGGGTGAGGCTGATGCCGCCGCCCGCGCGGATGAAGAGGACGTCGCCCAGTTCGCGGCGGAGCGCCGCGACGGCCCCGGACACCGCGGGCTCGGTGACGCCCAGCGACTCGGCGGCAGCCTTGACCGATCCCAGTCGGGCCACGGCGACGAAGGCCCTCAACTGCGTGAGCGTCATGGGGACATTACATCTGTTCGAGCGTCAACTGTCTCAGTCCGGATTAACCATTCCCTTCAGTTGCCGTTGACCGACCCCGCCCGCGGCGCGAGTGTTCCCCCCACATGCACCCCGCATCGACCCACACCGTCGACCGTCCGGGCAGGGAAGGAGGGTGCCGTGCAGGTACCCGCTTCGTTCGAGTACCAACGGGCGCAGAGCGTGGAGGAGGCCCTGGAACTGCTGGGGCGCTTCGGCGAGGAGGCCAGGGTCCTCGCGGGAGGGCACAGCCTGCTCCCCATGATGAAGCTGCGTCTGGCCGGGCCGGAGGTGCTCGTCGACATCAACGACCTCACCGAACTCGACCACATCGACGAGACCGGCGGCGAGCTGCGGGTCGGCGCCCTCACCCGGCACCGCACCCTGCTGGAGTCGCCGCTGGTCGGCCGGCACTTCCCGATCATCCACGACGCCGAGCGGGTGATCGCCGACCCGCCGGTCCGCAACCGCGGCACCATCGGCGGCTCGCTGTGCCAGGCCGACCCGTCCGAGGACCTGTCGGCGGTGTGCGCGGCGCTGCGCGCGGTGGCCGTGATCCGCGGCGCGGACGGCGAGCGCACCGTCGCCATGGCCGACTTCCACCGCGGACCGTACGAGACGGCGGTCGGCGCCGGGGAGATGCTCACCGAGGTGCGCTTCCCGGTCCTGGCCCACTCCGGCAGCGCCTACGAGAAGCTGGAGCGCAAGGCCGGTGACTGGGCGGTGGCGGCGGCCGGGGTGGCGCTCTCCCTCGACGACGGTCGCATGACGCACGTCGGGGTGGGTCTGGCGGCGGTCGGCGCCGACGGGCTGCACGCGGAGGCGGTGCAGGAGCTGCTGGAGGGCCGTGAGCCGTCGCCGGAGCTCGTCGAGGAGGCCGGGCGCGTGGCGTCGGCGAGCTGCTCGCCCGTCACCGACAGCCGCGGACCGGCCGAGTACAAGCGGCATCTGGCCGGAGAACTGACCAAGAGGGCCCTGCGGCGCGCCGTCGCCCGGGCCACCGCCCCGGCCGCGGCCGCGAAGGAGGGATGACGGACGTGCGGATCACGGTGAACGTCAACGGTGAGGACCACACCCGTGAGGTGGAGGCCCGCCATCTGCTCGTCCGGTTCCTCCGCGACGACCTGGAGCTGACCGGGACGCACTGGGGCTGCGACACCAGCAACTGCGGCACCTGCGTGGTGCTGATGGACGGCGAGCCGGTCAAGAGCTGCACGGTCCTGGCCGCCATGGCCGAGGGCCATGAGATCCGCACCGTCGAGGGGCTGGCGGACGGCGACCGCCTCGACCCGGTGCAGCAGGGCTTCATCGAGGAGCACGGGCTGCAGTGCGGCTTCTGCACCCCGGGGATGATGCTCAGCGGCCGGGCCCTGCTGGACCGCAACCCCGACCCGTCCGAGGACGAGGTCCGCGAGGCCATCTCGGGGCAGCTGTGCCGGTGCACGGGCTACCTCAACATCGTCAAGGCCATCCGGTGGGCCGCCGCCCACGAGGCCGGCAGCCGTGCGGAAGCGGGGAGCCAGGCATGACCACCGTCGAGGAACCCGCCGCGCCCGCCGCCGAGGAGCGGCCGATCGGCTTCGGCCGGATGAAGCGCAAGGAGGACCCGCGCTTCGTCCGCGGCAAAGGCCGTTACGTGGACGACGTGAAGCTGCCGGGCATGCTGCACGGCGCGGTGCTGCGCAGCCCGTTCGCGCACGCCCGGATCGTGTCCATCGACACCTCCGCCGCCGAGGCGCACCCCAAGGTCAAGGCCGTGATCACCGGGGAGACGCTGGCCGGGCTCGGGCTGGCGTGGATGCCGACGCTGTCGATGGACACCCAGGCGGTGCTCGCCACCGACAAGGTGCGCTTCCAGGGCCAGGAGGTCGCCTTCGTCGTGGCCGAGGACCACTACGCGGCCCGCGACGCGATCGAGCTGATCGACGTGGACTACGAGCCGCTCGACCCCGTCATCGACGCGCGCCGCGCCCTCGACCCGGCCGCTCCGGTCATCCGGGACGACCTGGAGGGCCGTACGGACAACCACATCTTCGACTGGGAGGCCGGCGACCGGGCCGCCACCGACGAGGTGTTCGCCGGCGCCGACGTCGTGGTCGAGCAGACGATGCTCTACCCGCGCGTGCACCCCGCGCCGCTGGAGACCTGCGGCGCGGTGGCCTCCATGGACCCGGTCGACGGCAAGCTGACGCTCTGGACGACCACCCAGGCGCCGCACGCGCACCGCACGCTGTACGCGATGGTCGCGGGGCTGCCCGAGCACAAGATCCGGGTCATCTCCCCGGACATCGGCGGCGGCTTCGGCAACAAGGTCGGCATCTACCCCGGGTACGTGTGCGCGGTCGTCGGCTCGATCGTCACGGGCAAGCCGGTCAAGTGGGTGGAGGACCGCTCGGAGAACCTGATGAGCACCTCCTTCGCCCGCGACTACCACATGACGGGTCAGATCGCGGCGACCCGCGAGGGCCGCATCCTCGGTGTGCGCGTCAAGGTCCTCGCCGACCACGGCGCCTTCAACTCCACGGCGCAGCCGACGAAGTACCCGGCGGGCTTCTTCCACATCTTCACCGGCTCGTACGACATCGAGGCGGCGCACTGCGAGGTCACCGGCGTCTACACCAACAAGGCGCCGGGCGGCGTCGCCTACGCCTGCTCCTTCCGCGTCACCGAGGCGGTGTACCTGATCGAGCGTATGGTGGACTGCCTCGCGGCCGAACTCGGCGCCGACCCCGCCGAACTGCGGATGCGCAACCTGCTGCGGCCCGAGCAGTTCCCGTACCAGAACAAGACCGGCTGGGAGTACGACTCGGGCGACTACCCGGCCTGCCTGCGCAAGGCCATGGACCTCGCCGGCTACGAGGAACTGCGCCGCGAGCAGGCGGACAAGCGCGGACGCGGTGAACTCATGGGCATCGGGCTGTCGTTCTTCACCGAGACGGTGGGCGCGGGCCCGCGCAAGCACATGGACATCCTGGGTCTGGGCATGGCCGACGGCTGCGAGCTGCGCGTCCACCCCACGGGCAAGGCCGTGGTGCGGCTGAGCGTGCAGACGCAGGGGCAGGGCCACGAGACGACGTTCGCGCAGATCGTCGCCGAGGAACTGGGCATCCCGCCCGAGGACATCGACGTGGTGCACGGCGACACCGACCAGACGCCCTTCGGGCTCGGCACCTACGGCTCCCGCTCCACCCCCGTGTCCGGCGCGGCCGCCGCGCTGGTCGCCCGCAAGGTGCGGGACAAGGCACGAATCATCGCGGGGGCGATGCTGGAGGTGTCGCCCGACGACCTGGAGTGGACCAAGGGCCGCTGGTCGGTCAAGGGCGACCCGGCGATGACCCGGACGATCCAGGAGATCGCGCTGGCCGCGCACGGCGCACTGGAGCTGCCGGAGGGCGTCGAGGGCCATCTGGAGGCCACCACAGTCTACAACCCGCCCAACCTGACCTACCCGTTCGGGGCGTACATCTGCGTGGTCGACGTCGACCCGGGCACGGGCGCGGTGAAGGTGCGGCGCTTCATCGCGGTGGACGACTGCGGGACGCGCATCAACCCCATGATCATCGAGGGGCAGGTGCACGGCGGCCTCGCGGACGGGGTCGGCATGGCGCTGATGGAGTTCATCGGCTTCGACGAGGACGGCAACTGCCTGTCCGGCTCCTTCATGGACTACCTGCTGCCGACCGCGCTCGAGGTGCCGGCCTGGGAGCTGGGGCACACCGTCACACCGTCCCCGCACCACCCGATCGGCGCCAAGGGCATCGGCGAGTCTGCGACCGTCGGCTCGCCCCCCGCGGTGGTCAACGCGGTGCTCGACGCGATCGGCGTGCGTCACGCCGACATGCCGCTCACGCCCGGCCGGGTGTGGCAGGCCATGCGGCACGGCCAGGTCGAGGCGCCGCAATGAGCCAGGCCCCGGTGCTGGACGCGCGGATCGCCGATCTCACCGCGCGCCACGTCCCGTTCGTGAGGGCGACCGTGGTGCGCGCCCGCCGCCCGGCGAGCGCGCGCCCCGGCGACACCGCCGTGGTGCTGGAGGACGGCCGGATCGAGGGGTTCGTCGGCGGCGTCTGCGCGGAGGCCACGGTCCGCGCGCAGGCGCTGCGGACGCTGGCCAGCGGCGAGGCACTGCTGCTGCGGATCTCCCCGCAGGCGGCGGACGAGGGCGCCGGCGTGGAGCCCGAGGCGGAGGACGGGGCACTGAGCCTGCGCAACCCATGCCTGTCGGGCGGGGAGCTGGAGATCTTCCTCGAACCCCGGCGTCCCGTCCCGCGCGTCCTGGTGCTGGGCGACACGCCCATCGCCCGGGCCCTGACCGGCTTCGGCCCCGCCCTCGGCTACGAGGTCGCGGGGCCGCCCGCCGGCGGGTTCACCGCGCTGGCCGGGGTCCGCGCGGTCGTGGTGGCCTCGCACGGGCGTGACGAGGAGGCCGCGCTGACGGCGGCGGTGCGCGCGGGCGTGCCGTACGTCGGGCTGGTGGCCAGTCCCCGGCGCGGGGCGGCGGTGGTCGCCGGGCTGGACCTGACGCGGGAGCAGCGGGACGCGGTCCGTACGCCCGCGGGCCTGTGGATCGGCGCCCGTACCCCGGGCGAGATCGCGCTGTCCATCCTCGCCGAGGTGGTCGCCTCGGTACGGGGCGGGGACGAGGCGCACGGCGCGCCCCCGGTGGGCGGGCCGTCCGCCGCGGGAGAGCCCGCACCGGCCACCGCGCTGGACCCGGTCTGCGGGATGACGGTGGCCGCCGTACCGGACACCCCGCACTCCGACGCCGGGGGCGAGCGCCGCTGGTTCTGCTGCGCGGGCTGCCGCACGGCGTTCGAGGCCGACCCCGCCCGCTACGCGGAGGCGCGGTGAGCACGTTCGCGCAGGAGCGCGTCCCGGACGCCGCGGGTCTGCGCCGGGCGCTCGACGAGCACGGCTACCTCGCGGACCCCGGACTGGTCACCGCGCTGTTCCTGGCGCTGCGGCTGCCGCAGCCGCTGCTGCTGGAGGGCGAGGCCGGGGTCGGCAAGACGGAGGCGGCGAAGGCGCTGGCCGGTGTGCTGGGCGGCCCGCTGGTGCGGCTGCAGTGCTACGACGGCCTCGACGCGGCGGAGGCCCTGTACGAGTGGAACCACGCGCGCCAGCTGCTGGGCATCCGGCTCGCCGAGTCGCGCGGCGAACGGCTCGCCGAGGCCGACCTGTTCACGCAGGAGTACCTGCTGCGGCGCCCGGTGCTGACCGCGCTCACCCATCCCGGCCCGGAGCCCGCGGTGCTGCTGATCGACGAGATCGACCGGGCGGACGACGACTTCGAGGCCTTCCTGCTGGAGGTGCTGGCCGAGTCGGCCGTGACGATCCCGGAGTTCGGCACCATCCGTGCCGTGGTGCCGCCCGTCGTGGTGCTCACCTCGAACCGCACCCGTGATCTGCACGACGCCCTCAAACGGCGCTGCCTCTACCACTGGATCGACTACCCCGACCCCGAGCGCCTGGTGCGGATCGTCCGCCGCCGGGTGCCCGGGACCTCGGCGGAACTCGCGGAGGCGATCTCCGCGGCGGTGCGGCGGCTGCGCGGCCTGGAGATCCAGAAGGCCCCGGGCATCGCCGAGAGCATCGACTGGCTCGCGGCGCTCGCCCTGCTCGGCGTACGGCGCCTGGACGCCGAGGCCGCGGGGGCGACCCTGGGTACGCTGCTGAAGTACCGGGAGGACCAGGAACTGGTGCGGGACCGGGGCCTGGAGTGGCTCGTGGGCAGCGGCCGTGACGCCTGAGCCGGCGTCCGGGCCGGCGCGGCCGCTGCCGTTGCCGATGCCGCTGTTCGACACGGCGGAGTTCGGCGGCCGGCTCGGCGAGGCGCTGCGCCGCGCGGGCCTGCCGGTCACCCCCGAGCGGACGGTGTGCTTCCTGCGGTCGTTGCGACTGGTGCCGCCGGTGGACCGGGAGGCCCTGTACTGGACAGCGCGGCTGGCCTTCGTGACCGACCGGGAACTCGTCGCGCCCTTCGAGCGGGTCTTCGAGGGTGTGTTCGGCGGGCTCGGGGGCGTTCCCGCGGAACGCGGGGACCGTACCGCCGCTCCCCCGGACGCCGCCGAGGACGCCGCGCGGCTGGCCCCGTCCCCCGGCGCCCGCACGGCACCGGGCCCGGCACCCGCCGGGACGGGGCCGGCACGCACGGTGGCCGGGCCCCGCACCGGGGAGGAGGCGGCCGGCCCCGCAGGGACGGTGCCGACGCTGGGCAGCACCGCGGAGGTCGTCGCCCACAAGGACTTCGCCGCCCTGAACGCGGCGGAACTGGCCGCCCTGGACCGGCTGATGGAGCTGATTCTGCTGCGCACCCCGCTGCGCAGGACCCGGCGCCGCGACACCGATCCGCACGGCCCCCGGGTGGACCCGCGCCGCACGCTGCGCGCGATCCGCACGACGGGGCTGGAGCCCGTGCGCCTGGCCCGGTCGCGCCCCCGGCTGCGGCGCCGCCCGCTGGTGCTGCTCTGCGACGTCTCGGGCTCGATGGAGCCGTACGCCCGTGCCTACCTCAGGCTCTTCCCCCGCGCGGCGGCGGTCGGTGTGGCCGCCGAGGTCTTCGTCTTCGCCACACGCCTGACCCGCCTCACCCCGGTGCTGCGCCACTCGGGGCGGAGCGGGGTGGACGCGGCGCTGCGCCGGGCGGGGGCCGCCGCGTCGGACTGGTCGGGCGGCACCCGGATCGGGCACGCGCTGGCGGAGTTCAACGACCGCTTCGGCCGCCGCGGCATGGCACGCGGCGCGATCGTCGTGATCTTCTCCGACGGGTGGGAGGGCGAGGACCCGCGGGCGGTGGGGCGTGAGGCCGCCCGGCTGCGGCGGCTGGCGCACCGCGTCATATGGGTCAACCCCCGCAAGGCGGCGCCGGGTTACCTTCCCCTCGCGGGCGGCATGGCGGCGGCGCTCCCCCACTGCGACGAGTTCGTCAGCGGCCACACCTTCGCCGCGCTCGCCGAGGTGGCCGAGGCGATCGGCGGAAGCGCGCGGGGAAAAGGAACCGGAAAGGAAAGCGGAAAGACAAACGGAAGGGGGCCGGGCCGACGGGAATGACGTCCCTGACGGCCCGGCCCGCTGTACTCTCCTTCGATTCCCGGATTTCAGCTCCGGTATTCACGGGAATCGCGGTACGGATCCGCCTGCTCGCCACCGAATGCCTCGAAGCGCGCGGCGGGAGCCGGGACGTGATAACTCGCCGGTGCCGTGTGTTGCACGGCCTCGGGAGCCGGGCGGTTCTCGTACGGTCGGGAGGTGAATTCCTCCCGCGGCGCCGCCCCCGGGTTCCCCACGACCTCGACGGGATTCACCAGGACGGCGAAGAGGACCAGCAGCACCTCGATGCCCAGGCCGATGATGAGCGGGGCGACGAGGGTGATCCCGGTGACGCCGTCCTCGCTCACGACCCCCGACACGCTCCGTACCGTGACGGCCGTCATGGCCGTGTAGTGCATGCCGCTGATGGCGATCGCCATCACCAGCGAGGCTCCCACCGTCGCGCGGGCCCCTGTCACGCGCAGGGTGAACCAGAGCGCCACGGTGGCGGCCGCCACCGCGATGACCACCGAGAGCACCACGAGCGTGGTCGTGTAGTCGAAGGTGCCGGGGAAGCGCAGGGCCGCCATGCCCAGGTAGTGCATCGCGGCGACTCCGATCCCCGCGCCGACTCCCCCGGCGAGCAGCCCGCCCCAGGACCGCTTCAGGCCGGCGACCAGCATGCCGACACCCACGATCACGATCGCGACGACCAGGCTGAGCGCGGTCAGCGGCACGTCGTAACGGAGTTCGACGCCGTCGACGGAGAAGCCGAGCATGGCGATGAAGTGCATGCCCCAGATGCCCGACCCGAGGGTCAGCGCCCCGGCGGCCAGCCACGGCCAGCCCTTGGCGAGCCCCCGCGCGTGGAAGCGGGCCGCACAGGCGAGCCCGAGGCCCGAGCCCAAGGCCGCCATCACGTAGGCGAGCACGGGATAGAAGGCGTGCGAATACAGATGTTGCTGGTGCCCCATTGATGAACTCCCCACCTGGCACAGACGGCGAGCACTACGGCTGCGGACCGGGCCGGCATCTTTGCCTGCCGTCCCCTCCGGCGCGCGCCGTCGACAATGCGGCACCGGGCGATCCCGCAGCGAACGATTGCCGTTCCATGAGACACGGACAGGCGGGACCGGCCCGCCGGCCCCCACCCGGACGACCGATTCTTGAACCTTATACTAACTTCTCCGCGACGCCGCATGCCGACGGAAACGGAAACAGTAAGTTCCCGCCCGGATAATTCTCACCACCGTGAATTCCCGTCAACCCGGTGGCCGGACGGAGGCATTGGGCGGGCTTTCCCGGGCGGTGGACCGCTCGGCCCGTTCTTTCGGTCCCGGTCGGCGGCACCACGCGCATCGCCACCGGTGGCGGGGCGTCGGCGTCTACCCTGTGGGTCATGCACCAGCCCCGACGGCGCGACCGGCGTCCGGCTCGCCCTGCGAGGCCGGGGTCCGGCGAACGCCAGGTCGCGCCCGTGGAGGTGGCGGGGGCCGGCGTCGTGGTCGTCGGCCTCTTCTCCGCGAAGGAGAAGGACTTCGCCGCGCTCATGGATGCGGCGGCCGCGGAACTGACGGCGCGCGGTGCCCGGGTCGTCGGGCGGATCGTCCAGCGGCGCGGTGTCTCGGACGGCGGGGTCGCGAAGATGGCCCTGCCCTATTCCTCACGGACCCTGCTGAGCCACGGGAAGGTCCGCGAGGCAGCCGCGGTCTGCGAAGGGGCCGATGCCGACGCGGCGGTCTTCGTCGCCCCGCTGACCGAGCGCCAGCGGCGCGTGCTGACGGGGATGCTCGGCTGTCCCGCCGTGAGCCTCTCCGAGGTCCTCGCCGCGGGCCGGCACCGCCCGCCCGGTTCGTCCACGGCGTGACGCGGCGCTGCCGGACGACACGGCCTACCGCCGCGCGCGGTGCCGGAAGGTGCTCGCGTACGCGCGGGCGAGGGTGAGCAGGGCGGGACCCAGCGGACGCGGGGCGGGTCGCCGGGCGAGCGTCGCGCCGGCTCGCTCCACGCTGCGCAACCGGTGCCCCTGGAGCGCGATGAGGGCCCTGACCATGGGGCGGTTGGGCTCCGGGACGAGGTCCACGAGCCCGCACGCGCCGGCGAAGCCGGACCGCACCAGCCCTGCCTGGTCGCGGACGAGCGCGGCCACCGACGCCGGGTCGGGGTCCCGGGCCAGGGCCGCGCGGCTCAGGCCGTGGCGGGCCAGGGCGTCCTCGGGGACGCCCAGCCGCCCGTCCGCGAGGTCCTCGGCCATGTCCTCCAGGAAGTCCAGGCGCTGGGCGGCCTCGATGAAGGTGCGGCAGGCGGCACGGTAGGCGTCGAAGCCGGTGGGCGGCGCGAGCAGTCCCGCGACGAGGAGGAAGGCGGGCAGCGCGTACGCGTCGACGTAGGCCTGGAAGTCGGCCTCGGTGGCGAGGCCGCGCCACTCGGCGTCGGCGGGGGCGGCGACGAGGTAGTCCGCGACGATGCCCCGGAGCGCCGGCCGCCGGGTGACGGTGTGGGCGAGGGCACGCGTCAGCGGGTCCCCCGGATCACCCGCGAGGGCCGCGCGGACCTGCGCCTCCCACGCGGCGAAGGCACCGCGGCCGTCCGGACCGCGGTCCAGCAGGTTGTCGCTGTGGTGCATGAAGGCGGTGGCCGCGAGGGCGTCGGGGACGAGCGGCGCCGGCAGCAGCAGCCGCACGGCGGCGTACGAGGCCCGGTCGAAGCGCGCCACCAGGCGGCGTTGGGCGGTGTACGCCTCGCGCAGGGCGGGGTCGGTGATGCCGGCCCGGTCGAGGGTCTTCCGCCACCTGCTCATCGCTGCGCCGCTCCCGTCGTCCGCCGGCCGGACGTCACCCCTGACGTCACCCGATGATCACCCAAACGCAGAAAAACCCGCAAACTCACTGGCGTGATCCGGTCGAACCATCGCCGACCTGCGTCACCTCACTTCCGGAAGCGGGCAGAAACGGGCGCACTCCGCCCTTGTACGGGCTGACCGCACCGCTCCCCCCGGCGGTATAAATCTCGGACGGGCGGAAACGGGCGGCCGATGCCCGAACGGCCATGACGGAACCGGGACCAGGGAGGTGCGGCCATGCGCGGCGACGAACGGCAGCACAGGATCCTGGCCCTGGTGCGGCAGGCCGGACGGGTGGAGGTCACCGCACTGGCTGCGGACTTCAAGGTGGCACCGGAGACGATCCGCCGCGACCTCAGCGAACTGGAGCGGCGCGGACTGGTCCGCCGGACCCACGGCGGGGCGTACCCGGTGGAGAGCGCCGGCTTCGAGACGGACCTGGCCCGCCGCGAGACCCACCAGGTGGAGGGCAAGCGCCGGATCGCCGCGGCGGGGGTGAAGCTGCTCGGCGAGGCGGAGACCGTCTTCATCGACGAGGGCTACACCCAGCAGTTGCTGGCGGCGCTGCTCCCCACCGGCCGCCCGCTGACCGTGGTGACCGCCTCGCTGCCGACCGCGGCGGCGGTCGCCCAGTCCCCCGAGACCACCGTGCTGCTGCTCGGGGGCCGCGTACGGGGCCGCACCCTGGCCACCGTCGGCTCCTGGGCCACCCAGATGCTGTCCTCCTTCGTCATCGACCTGGCGATCATGGGGGCCAACGGCATATCCCGCGACTTCGGCCTGACCACCCCCGATCCCGTCGTCGCGGACGTCAAGGCGCAGGCGGTGCGCTCCGCGCGGCGCCGCGTCCTGGTCGGGATCCACACCAAGTTCGGCGCCTCGAGCTTCTGCCGGTTCGCGGAGATCGGCGACTTCGAGACGATCGTCACCGACACGGGCCTGCCGGCCCCCGAGGCCCACCGCTACTCGCTGCTCGGCCCCAACGTGATCCGCGTCTGATCCACCGCACCTCCCCCTCCACCCTGCGCGCGAGCCGCCGCAGGTCGCCCCGGCACACCCCGACGCGCCCCGGGCCGCGGGCCCGCCGCCGGGATCCCCCTCACAGGAAGGCCTCCCCATGTCCAGGACCGACACCGACCGCGCAAGGGCGCCACGGCGCCGCGCCGCCGTCCGGCTGACCGCACTCGGGGCCTGCACGGCCCTGCTCGCCACCGGCTGCGCCGGCGCGGGTGGCGGCGGAGGGGACGGCGAGGGCGACGGCGCCTCCGTGAACGTCCTCATGGTCAACAACCCGCAGATGCTGGACCTGCAGAAGCTGACCGCGTCGCACTTCACCAAGAGCACCGGCATCAAGGTCAACTTCACGGTGCTGCCCGAGAACGACGTCCGCGACAAGATCAGCCAGGAGTTCTCCAGCCAGGCCGGCACCTACGACGTCGCGTCCATCAGCAACTACGAGGCGCCGATCTACGGCAAGAACGGCTGGCTGGCCCCGCTGGACGACACCGTCGCCAAGGACCCGGACTTCGACCAGGCGGACATCCTGCCGTCGATGAGGGAGAGCCTGACCGGCGCCGACGGGAAGCTGTACGCGGAGCCGTTCTACGGCGAGTCGTCGTTCCTGATGTACCGCAAGGACGTGTTCGAGGCGAAGGGCCTCACCATGCCCGACCGCCCCACCTGGCAGCAGGTCGGCGGCCTCGCGGCGAAGGCCGACGGCGCCGAGCCCGGCATGAAGGGCATCTGCCTGCGCGGGCTGCCCGGCTGGGGCGAGGTGATGGCTCCGCTGACCACCGTCGTCAACACCTTCGGAGGCACCTGGTTCAGCAAGGACTGGCAGGCCCAGGTGAACGCGCCCGCCTTCAAGGAGGCGACGAAGTTCTACGTCGACCTGGTCCGCGAGCACGGCGAGGCGGGCGCGCCGCAGGCCGGCTTCGCGGAGTGCCTGGGCGCCTTCCAGCAGGGCAAGACCGCCATGTGGTACGACGCCACCTCGGCGGCCGGGATCCTCGACAGTGCCGACTCCCCCGTCGCCGGCAAGGTCGGCTATGCCCCGGCGCCCGTGGTGAAGACCGACAACTCCGGCTGGCTGTACACCTGGGCGTGGGGCATCCAGAAGGCGGGCAAGCACCAGGACGACGCGGCGAAGTTCGTGGCCTGGGCGTCCGGCAAGGGGTACGAGGAACTCGTCGGCGAGAAGCTCGGCTGGGCCCGCGTCCCGGCGGGCAAGCGCACCTCCACGTACGCGAACGCGGACTACCTGAAGGTGGCGGGCCCCTTCGCCAAGGCCACCGAGGAGGCCATCGCCGGGGCCGACCCGCGCGACCCGGGCGTCCAGCCGCGGCCGACGCTCGGCATCCAGTTCGTCGACATCCCCGAGTTCCCGGACCTCGGCACCAAGGTCTCGCAGGAGATCGCCTCCGCGATCGCCGGGCGCACCTCGGTGGACGCGGCGCTGGACAAGGCCCAGCAGCTCGCGGAGAAGGTCGCCGCCCAGTACCGGAACGGGTGATTCGGCCATGACCGGTACGTCGAGCGCCGTCACGCAGGAGGTGCGCGGCCGGGCACCGGTCCGGGCGGCGGCCGCCCGGACCGCGGGCCCCGGCCGGGCCGCCGCGTGGGCCCGGCGCGCGCCCCTGATGCCGGCGCTGGTGTTCATGGTGGTCGTCACCCAGCTGCCCTTCGTGGCCACGCTGGTGATCTCCTTCATGGACTGGAACGCCCTCTACCCCGACCGGCGCGGCTTCACCGGACTGACCAACTACGCCGACGTGTTCGGCGACGCCGACCTGCGGGCGTCCGTACTGACCACCGTCTGGCTCACGGCCGGCGTCGTCCTGGTCAGCCTCGTGCTGGGACTGGGCCTGGCGCTGCTGCTGGACCGGCGGTTCCGCGGCCGCGGACTGGTGCGGACCCTGCTGATCGCGCCGTTCCTCCTGGTTCCGGTCGCCTCGGCGCTGCTGTGGAAGCACGCCCTCTACAACCCCGAGTACGGGCTGTTCAACGGCGCCCTGACCTGGCTGTGGCAGCTGTTCGGCAGCGAACGCCCGCCGCAGCCGGACTGGATCACCTCGATGCCGCTCGGGGCGATCGGGGCCTCGCTGGTGTGGCAGTGGACCCCGTTCATGATGCTGATCCTGCTCGCCGGACTGCAGAGCCGCTCCACGGAGGCGGTGGAGGCGGCCCGCGTCGACGGCGCGAACGCCTGGCAGGTCTTCCGCTTCCTGACCCTGCCCCACCTGCGGCGCTACCTCGAACTGGCCGCGCTGCTGGGCTCGGTCTACGTCGTGCAGAACTTCGACGCGGTCTTCACCCTCACCTCGGGCGGCCTGGGCACCGCCAACCTGCCGTACACGATCTACGAGTCCTTCTACAAGGCGCACGACTACGGCCGGGCCTCGGCGGCCGGCGTGGTCGTGGTCGCCGGGACCATCGTCGTCGCCACCCTCGCGCTGCGCCTGGTGTCGACGCTCCTGAAGGAGGAGTCCTCATGAGCGCCGTGGCCGCGCCCGGTGCGCGCAGGCGTCGTTCCGCCTCCCTGTGGGGGCTGGTCGCCTGGGCCGCCGCCCTGCTGTTCGTCGCGCCGATCGCATGGATGGTGGTGACCTCGCTGCACAGCGAGACGGACGCCGCCACCAACCCGCCCTCCCTCGGCGCCGGGCTCACCCTCGACGGCTACCGGGAGTTCTTCGGCGCCGCCACCGGCGCCAGCCCGTGGCCCGCCCTGGTCAACTCCCTGACGGCGAGCCTGGTCTCCACCCTCCTGGTGCTGGCACTGGCGATACCCGCCGCCTACGCGCTGTCGATCCGTCCCGTCCGCAAGTGGTCCGACGTGCTGTTCTTCTTCCTGTCGACGAAGATGCTGCCCGCGGTGGCCGGGCTGCTGCCTATCTACCTCGTGGCGCAGAACCTCGGACTGCTGGACAACGTCTGGCTGATGGTCCTGCTCTACACCTCGATGAACCTGCCGATCGCGGTCTGGATGATGCGGTCCTTCCTCGCCGAGATCCCGGTGGCGATCATCGAGGCCGCCGCGATCGACGGCGCAGGACTGCCGGCCGTCTTCCGCCGCATCGTCATCCCCGTCTCCGCCCCCGGCATCGCGGCCACCTCGCTGATCTGCTTCATCTTCAGCTGGAACGAGATGCTCTTCGCCCGGGTGCTCACCGGTGTCCGTTCGGTGACCGCGCCGGTCTTCCTCACCTCCTTCGTCACCAGCCAGGGACTCTTCCTCGCCAAGGTCTGCGCCGCGGCCGTCGTGGTGTCCCTGCCCGTCCTCGTCGCCGGATTCGCCGCCCAGGACCGACTGGTCCAGGGCCTGTCACTGGGAGCCGTCAAGTGAAGGCAGTCGTCATCGCCGAGCCCGGGAAGATCGAGCTCGCCACCGTCGAGGACCCCGCCCCCGGTCCTCGGGACGTGGTGGTCGCGGTCGCGGCCTGCGGCCTGTGCGGAACGGATCTGCACATCCTGCAGGGCGAGTTCGCGCCGACGCTGCCGATCGTGCCGGGGCACGAGTTCGCCGGCGAGGTGGTCGCGGTCGGTTCGGCCGTCACGGAGGTGGCGGTCGGCGCCCGGGTCGCCGTCGACCCCTCGCTGCACTGCGGCGAGTGCCACTACTGCCGCCTGGGCCGCGGCAACCTGTGCGAGCGGTGGGCCGCGATCGGGGTCACCGAGCCGGGCGGCGCCGCCGAGTTCGCCGTCGCACCGGTCGCCAACTGCGTGGTCCTGCCCGACCACGTGGCCACCGCGGACGCCGCGCTGATCGAGCCGCTGTCGTGCGCCGTGCGCGGCTACGACGTGCTGCGCAGCCGGCTCGGCGCCCATGTGCTGATCTACGGCTCGGGAACGATGGGCCTGATGATGCTGGAGCTCGCCAAGCGGACGGGGGCGGCCAGCGTGGACGTCGTCGACGTCAACCCCGAACGGCTCGCCACCGCAAGGCTGCTGGGCTGCGACAACACGGCCGGCTCGGCGGAGGAGATCGCCCGCCCGCGCGGGTGGGAGGTCGTCGTGGACGCCACCGGCAACGCCGCCGCGATCCAGGACGGGCTGCAACGGGTCGGCAGGGGTGGCACCTTCCTGCAGTTCGGGGTCGCCGACTACGCCGCCCGCGCGGTCATCGAGCCGTACCGGATCTACAACGAGGAGATCACCATCACGGGCTCCATGGCGGTCCTGCACAGCTACGAGCGGGCCGCCGAGCTCTTCGCCGCCGGGGTGCTGGATCCCGGGGTGTTCATCAGCGACCGCTTCCCGCTCACCGACTACCCCCACGCCATCGAGCGCTTCGCGGCGGGGGTCGGCCGCAAGATCCTGGTGCGACCGTGACCGCGCCCGCCACGCTGGTCGCCGGCGAGGCACTGACCGACGTGGTCGTCGGGCCCGACGGGACGCGGCAGGCCCACCCGGGCGGCAGCCCGGCCAACACCGCGCTCGGTCTGGCCCGGCTCGGGCACCCGGTCACCCTGGCCACGCGCATCGGCCGGGACGCGCACGGCGACGCACTGGTCGAACGGCTGGTGGAGGGGAGCGTCGCGCTGCTGCCGGGGTCGGTCGTGGACGCACCGACGTCCACGGCCAGGGCCGAGCTCGACGGGAGCGGCAGCGCCGCGTACCGGTTCGACATCACCTGGGACCTCCCCCCGGTCGGACCGCTCGGCGTGCCGGGGCACCTCCACACCGGTTCGATCGCCACCGCGCTGGAGCCGGGTGCGGGGCGGCTGTTCGCCCTGGCCGCGGCGGTCCGGCGGCGTGGGCACACCGTCTCGTACGACCCGAACCTCAGGCCCGCGCTGCTCGGTCCGCCGGAGACCGAACGGCCGCGCGTGGAACGGCTGGTGGCGCTCGCCGACGTGGTGAAGGCCAGCGAGGAGGACCTCGGGTGGCTCCACCCCGGACGGGATCCGGGCGAGGTCGCCGCCGACTGGGCGCGCCGCGGTCCCCGCCTGGTCGTCCTCACCCGGGGCGCGGGAGGTGCCGAGGCCCACTGGGCACCGGGGGGACGGCACCGTGTCCCCGCCCACCGGGTGGAGGTCGTCGACACGATCGGCGCCGGTGACGCCTTCATGGCGGGTCTGCTCGCCGGTCTCCTCACCGCCGGGCTGCTCGGCGGGGCGGCGGCCCGCGGGCGGCTGCGCGCGGCCGCGGACGGCGGTCCCGTGCCGCCCGCGGTGGCCGACGCCCTGGAACTCGCCGCGCGGGTCGCGGCTCTGACCTGCGGGCGGGCGGGCGCGGACCCTCCGTTCCTGGCGGAGGTGACACCCGTCGTGTGATGATCCCGCGGACGGCACTCCCACGCACCGAGGGGCGGTACGCCGATGTGGCCGCGGGTCGACGGAATGCGCTCCATGGAGCTCGGCACGCCCGACGCGCTGCGGGACGAGCTGAACTCCCTGGTCCTGGCGGGCAGGAAGACCGCGACGACCGGACTGCTGTCCGAGTACGTCGAGGAGTCCGAGGGGCTGGAGTTCGTCGGCGAGCGGCTGGCCCTGCTGGACCGGGAGAGCCGCTGCGTGGGCGTCATCGAGATCACGGGCGTGGCGGTGACGTCCTTCGCGGACGTGACGTGGGAGCACGCCGCCGCCGGGGGTGAGGGGGACGCCTCCCTCACCGACTGGCGGGCCGGGCACCGCCGTTTCTGGGAACGCGCGGGCACCCCCGTCGAGGACGCGACGTCCGTGGTGTGCCTGGCGTTCCGGCTCGTGACGGCGGGGGGCTGACCGTGCGGCTCCGCATCGAGGCACGCGACCTGCCCGGCCGCGGCTTCGGCGACCACGCCGGCGTCCACGTCGCCGTGCAGCGCCGCGCCCGTTCCTCGGAACTCCTGGACCCGCGGCCGGGGGACGCCGCGGCGGCGACGTGGGACCTCGACTGCCGGGTCCGTGAGACCCCTGACGGCGTCGACGTCACGGGCCCCTACGTCCAGGGCGGCCCCGGCGCCCGCTTCGTCTACCTGTCCTGGGGCACGCTGGCCGGTGACGGCGGCTTCACGATGTTCCGCCGCGCCAAGCTCATGCTCGACGGCGTAGGGACGGGGACGCTCCGCGAGGCCGCACGCTCCGGGATGCTCGTCGGGCGGCTGGGCCTCACCGACGCCAGGGGCGGCCCGCTGTGCGCCTCCGTACGGCCGCCGCTCATCTCGTGGTCGGCGCAGGCGCCTGACGCCAGGGGCTGACGAGGACGCGCGAACGGGACCGCCACCCCACCGGTGGGCGCGCCCACGGTCCGCACGACCGCTTCCGCCTTCCCACCGGCGCCGGGCAGTGGTCCCGTTCCGTCACAGGGGGGCTCGGGTCCCTCAGTCCTCGCCCCTGACGATGTTCCATTCCTTGCCGCTGTCGGGCTCCCGCTGCGGCGGATTGCCCCGGCCTTCCTTCACGACAGCAGGCCGGCAGGTGCGTATCTGCTGGTCGCGGGGGATGCGGGTGCTGGTCGGGTGGCCGTTGCGTGTGTCCACGGCTGGGCGCCTCCTCAGGTCTTCTCGACACCGCATACCCGTTCGAACGTGATTTACACGACATAACATTCCCGATCAGGGCATGTTTCTCGTGGACACCCGGCGGGCGCCCGGCGGCCGTCGCGCTGCGCGATGGCCGCGGCACCGACCGTGTCCGCCACCGCGCGGGCGGTCCGTGGGCCGTCGGAATGCGGCTGCCCCGGGCCGTGCGGTGGAAACCGCTCCGGGCAGCCGCATTCAGCGGGTGGGGTGCCACTCGGCGAGCAGGACGGTGGCGTCGTCGTCGAGACGGCCGTGCCGGTGCGCCAGGAGGGCGTGGACGAGCCGCCGCAGGGCCTCCGGGGCGGGGTCGCCGAGCGCGGTGGCGTGCACGACGTACTCGGTGAGGCGCCGCTCGCCGAACTCGTCGCCGCCCTCGGTGCGGGACTCGGTCACGCCGTCGGTGTGGACCAGGACCCGGTCACCGGGTTCCAGCCGTGTGGAGTGGACGGAGCGCGGGCGTCCGCCGCACTCCGGACCGAGGCCGAGCGGCAGGTCCGCGTCGCGCTCCAGGGCGCCGGTGACCACGTGCCGGGCGCGGATCAGCCGGGGCGCGGGGTGCCCGCAGTTCGCCCACGCGAACTGGCCGCTGCGGACGTCGAGGTCGGCGAAGACCGCGGTCGCGAACCGGTCCGGGATCCACTCGGCCAGGGTCTCGTCCACGGACTTGACGATCTCGCCGAGGTCCGCGCCGGCGCGCCGGGCCGCGCGGCAGCCGGCCAGCGCCACGGCCGCCACGAGCCCCGAGGCGAGGTCGTGGCCCATCGCGTCGACCACCGCCAGGTGCAGGTGGTTCCCCTGGAGGCTGTGGTCGAAGGCGTCGCCGCCGATCTCGTACGCGGGTTCCAGCACGGCGCTGGAGGTCACCTCGGCCGTGCCGAGGGTCCGCGGCGGCAGGAAGGCCCACACCAGCTCCGCGGCGGCGCTCATCGGGCGGCTGCGGACGAGCCGCAGCATGTCGTCGCCCGCCCCCGCACCGGAGACCATCGCCAGGCTCGTCACGTCGGCGAGCGCGCGGCAGCGGGCGAGCAGTTCGGGGTCGATCCGGTGGGCGGTGACCTCCATGACGCCGATCCGCTCCACGCCGTCCACGAGCGGGAGCCACATCGTGATCCGGTCGTCGCGCTCGCTCAGGCGCAGGGAGACCGTCCGGTAGGCGGCGCCCGCGGGCGTGCCGTCGACGGCCACGGCGCGGCGCGCACCGCCGGCCGGGCCGCCCGGCAGCGGGACGAGCCGGGACTGCTGTACGTCGGCGAGGAGGACCGTCACGTCGTCGAGGCCCACCTCGTGGGCGGCACGTGCGAGGGCGGCGCCCCAGTCCTCCGGGGCGACCTCGTGCGAGCGCTGCAGGAGCCCGCTCAGCAGGGTGCCGAAGCCGGTGTCGTCCACCGTCACCATCACCTGTCGGTGCGCGTCCCCGGCCGCGGGCCGGGACGTGGGGCACTTGCCCCGGACACCTCGCCCGAAACATCGCACCGCCCCTGACCTGCGGCTCCGCCTGGTCACGCGATGCCGCGGCGGCGCGGGCATCCCCGGATCGCCTACAGGCGCCGGTTCCGCAGAACGTCATATTCCAGCAAATCGAGTGCCAATACGGGCGTGCCGCGCCTTAACCGGCACACCGAGGCCCGACGCTTCTCGTGTCCCACCCGTGCGGGTGCCCACGGCACCCGCGGAGACAGGAGTCGATCCATGCGCGTTTCCCGTTTCGTGGCCGCGGTCGGTGTGGCCGTGGCCGTCGTCCTGGGCGGTGCGGCCGGCGCCGGCGCCGTCACGCCGGAGTCCGTCCGCGCCCACGGCACGCACGCCACGCACGGTGACCACGGGCGCGGCCACCACAGCCACCACGGCAAGCGTCATCACCACCGCTGGCACGGGCACCGGACGCACCGTCACCACCACGTCGTCAACCACCACCGCCGCTGACCCTCGGCCCGATCCGCGCGGAAACCCCCCGGGGGCGCCGCTCCGCGAACGCGGAGGGCGCCCCCGGGCGCGTGCGGGCCGGCCGGCTCAGGCGGTCTGGGCGCTGCGCAGCGCGGCGTACGGGCCGCCTGCGCGGAGCAGTTGCTCGTGCGGGCCGACCTCCGTGATCCTTCCGTCGTCCATGACGACGATGCGGTCGGCGTTGCGGATGGTGGACAGCCGGTGGGCCACCACGAAGACGGTGCGGTTGGCCACCAGGCGTTCCAGCGCCTGCTGGACGAGGGCCTCGGAGCGGGAGTCGAGGGCGGAGGTCGCCTCGTCCAGCACCAGCACACGGGGGTCGCGGATCAGCGCGCGGGCGATGGCCAGGCGCTGCTTCTGGCCGCCGGACAGCCGGGCGCCCCGCTCGCCGACGACCGTGCCGAGACCGGCCGGCAGCCGCTCCACGAACTCCAGGGCGTTGGCGGCCCGCAGGGCCTCCCGTACCGCCTCCTCGGGGACGCCCGGCATGCCGTACGCGACGTTCTCCCGGATGGTGCCCTCGAAGAGGATGGACTCCTGCGGCACGACGGACACGAAGCGGCGGTAGCTGCGCAGGTCCAGGGTCTCCATGTCCGCCCCGTCCAGCAGGATCCGGCCCTCGGTGGGGCGCAGGAAGCCGATGACGAGGTTGAGGACGGTCGACTTGCCGGCCCCCGAGGCGCCCACCAGTGCGATGGTCTCGCCCGGTCGGACCGAGAGCGAGAAGTCGCGCACCGAGTGGTCGGCGGCGTCGTCGTAGGTGAATCCGACGCCCTGGAAGTCCACCCGCCCGCGGACGGCGGCCACCTCGGACTTGCCCGCGTTCTGCTCGAGGTCGGGCGCCTGCAGCACCTCGCCGACCGAGCGCACCGACTCCAGTCCCTTGCTCACCACGGGGGTGAGGCTGAGCAGGGTGGTCACGGCCGCGGTGAGGGCGGAGAAGTAGGTGGTCAGCATGACGACGTCGCCGGGGGTGACGCCGAGCCAGCCGTGGTACGCGGCGAGCGCGGAGCCGAGCAGGCAGCAGGTGCCCAGGACGTTGAGGACGATCCAGGCGAGGGAGCCGAAGCGGCCGTTGAGCCGGTCCAGGCGCAGCCCCGCGGTGAGGACCTGGCTGAGCGTGCCGTCCACACGGCGCAGCGCGGTGGACTCCAGGCCGTGGGCGCGGGTGATGGGGATGAGGGTGGTCATCTCGGTGACCCGCGAGGAGAGTTGCTCGACCTCCTGGCGGAACGATTCGTTGGACTCGCGCAGCCGCCCCCGCAGCCACATCACCAGCGCGGACGTCGCGGGCACGACGACCAGGAAGACCGGCAGGAAGGACGGTGCCTGCACGGCGATGACCACCAGCGCGCCCAGCAGCGTGGCGAGCGCGGACAGGCCCATGTCGCCGGTCTGCTGGACCGCCTGCTCGATGGCCTCGACGTCCCGGATGACCTTGGTCTGCAGGACCGCGGAGTTGACCTTCGTGTGGTAGCCGATGGAGAGCTGCTGCATGCGCTGGCACAGCGCGGAGCGCAGCCGGGTGCCGGTGCGGCGGGCGCTGCCGTACCAGCAGCGCACGTACAGCAGGTGGAAGGGGTAGTTGAGGACCAGCATCAGCAGCAGCACGCCGGTGCCGAGCAGCATGCCCGACAGCGGCCGGTGCTGCACGATGACGTCGATGATCTGCGCGGTGACCAGCGGGGTCAGCCAGATCGGGGTGTGCTTGACCATGAACGCCAGCACGGCCAGGGCCAGTCGGCCGCGGTCGTGCCGGAAGAGGTAGGCGAGGGTGCGGATCGGGTGCTCACCGCGGTAGCGGTGGTCGAGCGGGCCGTGCGGCGACGCCATGCGGGGACTCCGGGTGCACGAGGGCGCGGGGTGATGAGACGGCACTGGCTCATCGTCCGGTCACCGCGGAATCCTAGGCTGTGAGCGCTCCCACGGACACCGTCAGGGGGGCGCTGACCGGTCCCGGCCGACTGGGGGGCCGGTCCGGGGGC
>NZ_JARAVK010000014.1:0-72905 GCF_033792765.1 Streptomyces sp. PA03-6a
GAGCTGCTGCCCCGTCCAGTCCGGGTGCTCGGCGGCCAGCAGGGCCGCGGCGCCCGCCACGTGCGGCGTCGCCATGGAGGTGCCGCTCATCGTCTGGTAGGCGCCCTCGCCCTCAGGGGCGTACTGCGAGCGCGCGGCCAGCACGTTCACCCCCGGGCCGGTCAGGTCGGGCTTGACGGCGTTGTCGCCCACGCGGGGGCCGCGGCTGGAGAACTGCGCCAGCTGGTCCACGCCCTTGCCGGGGCCGTTGACCGCGCCCACCGTCAGCGCGGCGTCGGCGGCACCGGGGGCGCTCACGGTGTACGGCGCGGGGCCGGAGTTGCCCGCCGCGATGACGAACAGCGCCCCGGTCTCCTCGCTGAGCCGGTTCACGGCCTCGCTCAGCGGGTCGGTGCCGTCGGTGGCGTCGCCGCCCAGGCTCATGCTGACGACCTTGGCGTGCTGGTCGCGGGCGGCCCATTCCATGCCGGCCAGGATCCAGGAGTCCTGGCCGCTGCCGAAGTCGTCCAGGACCTTGCCGATGTGCAGGGACGCGCCCGGGGCGACGCCCTTCTCGGTGCCACCGGAGGCGGCGCCGGTCCCGGCGACGGTCGAGGCGACGTGGGTGCCGTGACCGTGCCGGTCGGTGACGTCCGCGCCGGGCACGAAGCTCTCCGTCGCGGCTATGCGGCCGGCGAAGTCCGGGTGCGCGGCGTCGATGCCGGTGTCCAGGACGGCGACGTCCACGCCCTGCCCGGTGTCCCCGCCGGCCCAGACCTCCGGGGCGCCGATCTGCGCCGTGGTGTCCGACAGCGTGGCCTTGACCTTGCCGTCCAGCCACACCTTGGCGATGCCGCCGGCGAGCCGCCCTTCGCCGTCCGCCGTCCTCGCGGTCGCGGTGGCCTGCGCGCCGGCACCGGTCAGGGAGGACCAGAAGTCCGCGGCCCGCTCGTGCTCGGCGGAGATCGCCGCGCCCTGGATGCTGCTGAGGGTCAGCGTCCTGCGCGCGCCCTCCGGGGTCTTGGCGCTGCGGGAGCGGGCAGCGGCGTCGGTGTACGTGACGATGAGCGGCAGCCGGTCGCTGCGCGCGTCGTCGTAGCCGTCCTTCAGCAGCGCGGTGACGTTGAAGAGCTCCTCGTCCAGGGCTCCTGACGCGATGTAGGGAACCGCGGCGTCGGGATACACGTAGGTGTCGGTGCCCACCGACATCACGTGGGCGCCCCCGGTCCTGCCGTTCGGGTCGGTGACCGAGGTGACGGCCTGGGCCCGGCCGTCCCCGGTGACGGTGACCTTGTCGCCGGTGATCAGCGTGACGGTGCGCACGGCTGCGGAAGCGGCACCGGTCGCGGCGGGGGAGGGGGACGTCGCCGAGGGGTCGGCCGATGCGGCCGGACCCGTGGCCGTCAGCACCACCAGGGCGGCGACGGCGGCTGTCAGCCCGCGTCTGCGGGACGGAGGCATGCGCAAGGGAACCTCATGGACTCGATGGGGTGGGGTGGAACGCAGTCAGCCATCCGTTCGCATCGCTGTAAAGGCGGCCCTTTGGCACTTCTGTGCCATGTCACCAAGTGGACACGGCGCAAAGCGGCGCAATGATCGGCAAGCGAGACACACTGCACGGTGTGAGCGGCCGCCGCACAGCGGCACATCCATCACACGTTGCTGACAAGACGTCAGTTCGCTCGCGTGCACGAAGGTCAGAGGTGGAGAAGGATGACGGAAGGCGCCGCACCCTTGGAGCTGGTCGGACTCGACGCGGGGGCGGAGGCCGTCTACCGCGAACTGCTCGCACACGGTGGCGGTACGGCCGACGACGTCACCGCGGCGTTCGGGCTCGGCACCGGAGCGGCGGTGGCCCTGCTGGAACGCCTGCACCACTGCGGACTGCTCAGCCGCCGCTCCTCGGGGGAGTACCTGACCGTGGATCCGCGTCACGCGCTGCGGACACTGGTGGAGTCCCGCGAACGCCAACTGGCCGCCGTACGCGACGCCACCGGTCCGCTCGGCGCGCTGTTCGACGAGGCCAGGCGGTCCAGCGCCGGCGAACCCGCCACACGGACGATCAGCGGCCCGGAGGAAGTCGGGGACTGCTACTACCGTTTGCACCAGGCCGCCAAGTACGAGATGTGCGGCCTGGCCCGGCCTCCCTTCCTGTTCGCTCCGAACGGTCCGCTCGACGAGGCCGCCGTACGGCGCGGCGTACGGGTGCGGGTCGTCTACGCGGCCGCCAGCTTCGACGAGGACGGCGAGGGGCAGGAGCTGGGCAGCCTGGTCTCACGCGGCGAGGAGGCCAGGGTCGTGTCCTCGCTGCCCGTCAAGCTGACCATGGCGGACCGCTCGGCGGCCATGGTGTCGTTGAGCCTGGGCCCCGACAGCACCGACACCCTCTACACCGAGGCGCCCCCCTTGCTCGAAGCCCTGACCGAGCTCTTCGAGCACTACTGGGCCGGTGCCGCCTCGCTGAGCGGGCCGAGCTCGCAGCCACCACCGCCACCGGAGCCCGCCACCCCCGGCGAGCAGGTGCGCAAGCCCACCGACGAGGAGCGGAACCTGCTCGCCCTCTTCGCCGCCGGGGTCAAGGACGACGCCATCGCCCGCCAGTTCGGGATCTCGACGCGGACACTGCGCCGGCGCATCCAGGACCTCTACACGGAACTGGGCACCACCAACCGGTTCGGCGCCGGCGTCGCGGCGGCCCGGCGCAACTGGGTGTGAGCGCGGAGTTGCGCCGGCGTGCCGCGGAGGGACGATGGGAGGAGGGCGCGGCGGTGTGCCGTGCCGTCCGAGGTGGTCCAGGTGTCCGAGGCGCGAACGGTCGACTACGGCGTCACCAGGTTCGACGTCCCCCTGCCCGGGACGTTCGAGGAGGCCGTGCGGCGCTACGAGTCCCTGGTGCCGCAGTACCGGGCCGATGAGATCCGGGACCTCGTCCGGTCCGGCGGCTCCTGGGAGAGCGCCCTCGCGCTGGCCGAGGGGAACGCGCCCCACGGATTCATGATCTTCTGGAGGGACTCCGGAACGGCGCTCATGGGCCTCGCCGGGGACACGACGCCGTTCGTGATGTACCTGATGGGCAACTACGCCATCGCCGAGCGGATGTTCCGCCACGATCCCTCCGCCATGATGCACGCGCCGCTGCGCACCGAGATCTACCGGAGCACCGACGCACCGCGATTCGTGATCGACAAGCCGAGTTCCCACTTCGGCAGTTACGGCAGCGAGGAGATCGCCCGAGTGGGGCTGGAACTGGACCACAAGGTCGCCCACCTGCTGACACTGATGGAGGCGCCGGTGCCCGCCGGGCTCGGCTGACCCGGCCATGACGGATCTGCGCTACGACACCTTCGTGTGCGACGGGTTGCGCCGCGCCCAGGGCCCCCGGTTGCCCGACGGGAGCCCGATCTTCTCCTCGCCGCTGACCTCGACGCTGGTCCTCGGCGACGCGGAAGCGGTCCTCGTCGACCCGCCGTTCACCCGTGAGCAGGTGCGCGGTGTCGGGGACTGGATCGAACGCTCCGGCAGACGGCTGACGTACGTCTACGCCACCCACGGCCACGGTGACCACTGGTTCGGCACCGATCTGCTGCTGCGGCGCTTCCCCGGGGCGGTCCCGTACGCCACCGAGGGCACCATCGAGCTGATGCACCGGCAGGCCACCGAGGGCCGCCGGGCCAGGTGGGACGTGGACTTCCCCGGGCTCATCCCGGACAGCCCCGTGGTCTACCGGGTGGTCCCGGCCGACGGGTTCACGCTGGAGGGGCACCCGCTGCGCGTGGTGGAGACCGGTCACACCGACACCGACGACACGACCGTCCTGCACGTCCCGTCGACCGGCCTGGTCGTGGCCGGTGACGTGGCCTACAACGGGGTCCACCAGTACCTGCGGGAAAGCGCCGGCGGCGGCATCGACAAGTGGCTCGCCGCGATCGGCACCGTCCTCGCGCTGCACCCGCGCGCGGTCGTGGCCGGCCACAAGGACAAGGCCCTGCCCGACGACCCCGTGATCCTGCGGCAGACCCGCGACTACCTGCTCGACGCCCAGCGCCTGCTGGCGGACGAACCCCGCCCCCGCACGTTCTACGACCGGATGCTGCAGCTCCACCCGGACCGCCTCAACCCGGGCCCGGTCTGGTACAGCGCACTCGCCCTCCTGCCCTGACGCCGCCGCCCGGACCGCAATCCGGAACCGGAACGGCAGCGGGGGCGTCGTGCCCAGGGACGACCCACTCGATCATGAAGCATCGTGAAGGAGCCCGGGCATGACGGCTGCGGCCACGCGTTACCTGTACCTCGTCCGGCACGGGGAGGCCGTGCCGGACGAGAGCGGTCTGTCGGACGATGGGCGCCGCCAGGCCGCCCTGCTCGGCCGCCGGCTGGCGGACCACCCGATATCCGTGGTCCACCACGGCCCCCTACCCAGGGCCGCGCAGACCGCCGCCGTGATCGGGGAGCACCTGGACGGTGCCGTCCTGCGCGTCTCGGAGACCGCCGGCGACTACGTCCCGTACTTCCCTCGGCGCGACGAACTGCCCCCGGACAGCGCCGACCACCTGCTGCGCTTCCTCGACGGCGCCACGGCGCAGGAGCGCGTGCTCGGCCCGGCGCTGGCCCTGCGCGCGCTCGAGCAGTTCACCGGTCCCGTCGAGGGCGATCAGGAGCGTCACGAACTGGTCGTCACCCACAACTTCCTGGTCGGCTGGCTGGTGAGGCACGCCATGGACGCCCCGCCGTGGCGGTGGCTCGGGGTCAACCAGGGCAACGCGGCCCTGACCGTCATCCGCTACGCGCCGGGGCGGCCCGTCTCGGTCCTGGTCCAGAACGACACCCGTCACCTCCCTGCGGAGCTGCGCTGGACCGGCTTTCCGCCCGAGCTGCGGATGTGAGGGTGCGGACCGGCGGTGCCGGGGCCGCCGGAGGCCGGCCGCTGCCGTGGATAAAAAATGGATGTACATTCATTATGATGGAGCCATGCAGAGCACACCCAGCCGCACCGCGCAGCACGTCGCGCTCTTCCGGGCACTGGAGTCGGTGCGCCGGGGACCGCGCCTGTTCACCGACCCGTACGCCGCCTCGTGCCTCGGTGCCGGCTACCGCCTGGCCGTGACGATCGCCCGCTGTCCGGGCGTGGCGCGGTTCCTCGAACGGTGGATCGACCGGCGCTGGCCCGCGGGTCCGCGCGCTTCGGCCGTGGTCCGCACCCGGCTGATCGACGACCTGGTCGTGGACGCCCTGGAACGCGGCGCCCGGCAACTGGTCCTGCTGGGCGCCGGCTACGACAGCCGGGCCTTCCGCCTGGACGCGGCGCGCGGCGCCACCGTCCTTGAGGTCGACCACCCGGCGACGCAGGCGGTCAAGCGGGGGCTGGCCGCCACCTGGTCCGCCCGGGCGGGCCGGCCGGGAGACGGCATCCGCTATGTTCCCGTGGACCTGATGCACCAGGACCTCGGCGACGCCCTGCGCGGGGCGGGACTGACCGGCGACCGGGCGGTGGTGGTGTGGGAGGGCGTGACGAACTACCTCGACGCGCCCTCGGTGCACGCCACGCTGACGGCGCTCTCCACGACGCTGGCGCCCGGGAGCCGGATCGTCCTCACCTACATGGACCGAAGGGCCCTGGACGGCACCGGTGACTTCGACGGCGTCACAACATGGGCGGACACGGTGCGTACGGCCGGGGAGCCCTTCACCTTCGGCTTCCTGCCGGACGGGCTCCCCGCGTACCTGGCCGAGCGGGGGCTGGAGCTCACCCTGGACCGGTCGGCGAGGGAGGCCGCCGCGGAGTACCTGGAGCCCCTGGGGCGGCACGAGCCGGCCGCGCCCTTCTACCGGATCGCCCAGGCCGAGGTGAAGTGATGCCCAAGGTCAGTGAGGAGCACCTGCGGGCGCGGCGCGGGCAGATCCTCGACGCCGCCGCCCGCTGCTTCGCCCGTACGGGCTTCCACCGCACCACCATCCAGGACATCGCGGCCGAGTCCGGATTCAGCACCGGCCTGGTCTACCGCTACTTCGCCGACAAGGACGACATGGTCGCGGCCATCGCGGACCGGTGGCACGACGACCAGGCCCGCCGACTGCACCTGGACGACCCCGCCGGACGCACCGCCGACGCCTTCCGGGAGGTCGCCGGAGGCTACCTGGGACTGCTGCGCTCACTCGCCGGCTCCGACGAGCGGCAGCGCGTGCAACTCGGCGTCCAGATCTGGGCCGAGGCCCTGCGGGCACCCCGGGTGCACGCGGTGGCACGCGAGGGCGTGGACCGTCCCCGCGCCGTCGTCACCGACCTCGTCCGGGCGGCCCAGGAGCGCGGCGAACTGGACCCCTCATGGCCTGCCGACGGCCTGGCCCGGGTGTTCGTCGCGATCTACCAGGGGCTGGCGCTGCAGACCGCCTGGGATCCCGAACTGGACCACGCCGCCTACGTCGCGGCGGTCGAGCGCCTCATCGGCGCTCTGGCGCTCCGGCCTGATCCTTCGTCGCCCTGAGGCACGCGCACCTCAGTCCAGCACGAGCGACGACAACTGCGGCGAGTACGTGGCGTGCAGCACGAGCGCGGCGCTGCCCACGACGGCCGCGTCCGCGCCGAGCGGGGAGGCCGCGACCTGGACGACGCGGATGTGCCGGGCCAGGGGCCGTGAGGCCAGCGCGGAGGCGACGGCGTCGACGTAGCGGGACTCCACGTGCTGGATGCCGTGGCCGCCGAGGATGATGAGGTCCACGTCGATGAAGTTGGCGATGGTCACGGCGACCGTGGCCACGTGACGCGCGGCCTCGTCGATGACCGCGGCCGCGATCGGGTCGCCGGCTCCGGCCGCGCGCTGGACCGCGGCGTGGTCGACGGAGGCCGGGTCCCGGTCGTACACCGGGGACAGCACGCTGCCGCCGGGCTTGTCGGTGAGGCGGCGGTGCGTCTCGGCCACGATCGCGGACGGGTTGGCCAGTCCTTCCAGGCAGCCCCGGTTGCCGCAGTAGCACTCCGGCCCGTCCGACAGCACCGTCGAGTGGCCGAACTCGCCGGCGTTGAGCGAACCGCCCCGGTAGACCTGGTGGTTGAGGACCAGACCGCCGCCGATGCCGGTGCCGAAGAACAGGTAGGCGAAGTTCGCCACGCCCCGGCCCGCGCCGGACCAGCGCTCGCCGACCGCGGCGGCCGTGGCGTCGTTGTCGAGCGTCACCGGAAGGCCGGTGGCGTCACTGAGCATCTGCTGCAGCGGGACCCGCGTCCAGTGCGCGAGCTGGGGCGGGGCGACGATCATGCCGCTGCGCTGGTCGATCGGCCCAGGGGTGGCGAGGCCCAGCCCCAGGACGTTGGCGCGCGGCACGTCCGCCTCGGCGAGCACCTCGGCGACCAGGTCGGCCATGGCCGCCACCACGTGCGTCGGATCGGTGCCGGGGGGAGTGGGGTGCCGTCTGACGACCAGTGGCCGGCCGAGCAGGTCGACCACGGAGCAGGTGAGTTCGACCGGGTCGAAGACGAGGCCGACCGCGTTGCCGGCGTCCGCGTTGACCCGCAGGGTGGTGCGGGGCTTGCCGCCGCCCGCGCCACGACTGGCCCCGTCCTCCCGCACGATGCCCTCGTCCAGCAGACGGCGCACGATCCCCGAGACGGTCTGTGGGGTCAGCCCCGTCTTCTGGGCGATCTCGACCCGGCTGATCCCGTCGGCGAGTTGGATCTGGTCCAGGACCACCGCCCGGTTGTACCGCCCGACTTTGGGGAGGTTTGTTCCTGCTTGCCGCACACGCGTTCCTCTCTTACCGCAATGACGATACCGCTCAAGGGCGTTGACTTAGTAAAACAAATGGATTTAAAGTCCGGTGCCCAAGCCGCAACAGGTCCGGCGTGGAGGCACGGCGCAGTGTCATCGGAGGCAAGTTGATGTCCACGAAATGTCGCATCCCAGGGGAGGCGGGCCCGCGTGATCGCCGCGGCGTCCGCAGCGTGGAGCTCCGCGCATGAGCCGCGCCCCGATGCTGCTGGAGATGCGGTCCATCACCAAGACGTTCCCCGGCGTGACGGCGCTCGCGGACGTCAACCTGGTGGTGAAGGAGGGGGAGATCCACGCGATCTGCGGCGAGAACGGCGCAGGCAAGTCCACCCTCATGAAGGTGCTGAGCGGGGTCCACCCGCACGGCAGTTACACCGGCGAGATCGTCTACCGCGGCGACACCGTGAGGTTCCACGACATCCGGGCCAGCGAGCAGGCCGGCATCGTCATCATCCACCAGGAACTGGCGCTGGTCCCCGGCATGTCGATCACGGAGAACATCTTCCTCGGCAACGAGCCGCGCAAACGCGGCTCGATCGACTGGAGGGCCGCACAGCACCGCGCGGTGGAGCTGATGGAGCGGGTGGGCCTCAAGGAGGACCCGGACACGCTCGTCAAGGACATCGGCGTCGGCAAGCAGCAACTCGTCGAGATCGCGAAGGCGTTCGCCAAGGACGTGAAGCTGCTCATCCTCGACGAGCCGACCGCGGCCCTGAACGAGACCGACTCGCAGCACCTGCTCGACCTGCTGCGCGGCTTCCGGGACCGCGGCATCACCTCGATCATGATCTCCCACAAGCTGAACGAGATCGAGGCGGTCGCCGACACCATCACCATCCTGCGCGACGGCCGGACGATCGAGAGCCTCGACGTCGAGGCCGACGGCGTGAACGAGGACCGCATCGTGCGCGGCATGGTCGGCCGCGAACTCGACAGCCGGTTCCCCGACCACACGCCCGACATCGGCGAGGTGTTCTTCGAGGTCCGCGACTGGACCGTGCGGCACCCCGCGTCCGACGAACGGCTCGTGTGCAAGGGGTCCAGCTTCACGGTGCGGCGCGGTGAGATCGTCGGCTTCGCCGGCCTCATGGGCGCCGGGCGCACCGAACTGGCGATGAGCCTGTTCGGCCGCTCCTACGGCACGTTCCTGTCGGGACGGGTCTTCAAGGACGGCAAGGAGATCCACCTCAAGACGGTGTCGGAGGCCATCCGGCACGGCCTCGCCTACGTCAGCGAGGACCGCAAGTCCGTCGGCCTCAACCTGCTGGACGACATCAAGACCTCGATGGTCGCCGCCAAGCTGTCGAAGATCTCCCGCCGCCAGGTCATCGACCCGGTGAGCGAGCACCGGATCGCCGAGGAGTACCGGCAGAACCTGAGGATCAAGACCCCCAGCGTGGACGAGGAGGTCGTGAAGCTCTCCGGCGGCAACCAGCAGAAGGTCGTCCTCGCCAAGTGGATGTTCACCGACCCCGACCTGCTCATCCTCGACGAGCCCACCCGCGGGATCGACGTGGGCGCCAAGTACGAGATCTACGGGATCATCCAGCGGCTGGTCGGCCAGGGCAAGGGCGTCGTCGTCATCTCCTCGGAGCTGCCCGAGCTCATCGGACTCTGCGACCGCATCTACACCGTGTTCGAAGGCGCCATCACCGGTGAGGTGACACGCCGCGACGCGAACCCGGAACTCCTCATGAAACAGATGACCTCTATGAAGAAGACACCGAGCCCATGAGCCGCATCACAGACCTGCAGAAGAACCTCTTCGGAGGCTCGACCTCCAACGCCCGCCAGTTCGGCATGATCGCCACGCTCGTCGCGATCGTGCTCCTGTTCCAGATCTGGACGGGAGGGCTGACCCTGACCTCCGGCAACCTCATCGCCGTGGTCAGCCAGTACTCCTACATCCTGATCCTGGCCATCGGCATGCTGATGGTGATCGTCGCCGGGCACATCGACCTCTCGGTCGGCTCGGTGGCGGCGTTCACCGGGATCGTGGTCGCCAAGACGATGCAGGAGCACTCGCTCCCCTGGCCCCTCGGCATCGTGCTCGGCCTGCTCGTCGGCGCGGCGATCGGTGCCTGGCAGGGCTTCTGGGTCGCCTACGTGGGGGTGCCGGCGTTCATCGTCACCCTGGCGGGCATGCTCCTGTTCCGCGGCGGCAACCAGTACATCGGCAACGCCGACACCGTGCCGGTCCCCACCGGATTCCGTGACATCGGCGCAGGCTTCCTGCCCGAAGTGGGCCCGGACACCGGATACAACAACCTGACCCTCCTCCTCGGTCTGGTCGCCTGTGCGGGCGTGGCCTGGCGCGAGTGGCAGGCCCGGCAGACCCGGCGCGCCATGCACGCCGACGCCGCGCCGCTGTGGGTCACGGGGATCCGTCTGGTCGTGATGGCGGGCGTCATCGTCTTCGCGACGCTGCGCTTCGCCGGCGGCCGCGTCGGCACCAGCTTCCCGATCTCCGGGATCATCCTGATCGCCCTGGTGCTCGCGTACTCGTACTACACCCGCAACACCATCGGAGGCCGGCACATCTACGCCGTCGGAGGCAACTCCCGCGCGGCCGAACTGTCCGGCGTGAAGCTCCGGCGCGTCAACTTCCTCGTCATGATGAACATGTCCGTGCTGGCCGCGCTCGCCGGCATGATCTTCGTGGCGCGGTCCGCGGCCTCCGGCCCGCAGGACGGTCTGAGCTGGGAACTCGACGCCATCGCGGCCGTGTTCATCGGCGGCGCCGCAGTCTCCGGCGGCCTCGGCACCATCAGCGGCTCCATCGTCGGCGGTCTCGTCATGGCGCTGCTCAACAACGGTCTCCAACTGGAGGGCGTCGGCTCGGACATGGTCCAGATCATCAAGGGCCTGGTCCTGCTCCTCGCCGTCGCCTTCGACGTCTACAGCAAGAGCCAGGGTCGCTTCTCGATCATCGGCACCCTGATGCGTCCGTTCCGCCAGAACGAGACGTCCACACCGGTCGACCCGGCGAACCCGGCCTCCGACCCCGACAAGGCTCCGGTCGCAGGATGACCGACCGGCAGTAACCCAGGGTGCCGCATCAGGGCGGCGCTCGATTCTCCCCGCATCACCAGGAAAGGGCACAACCCACATGCGCAGAACCATCACCAGAGCCGTCGCCGTGATCGGCGCCGCCGCGCTGCTCGCCCTGGGCACGGCGTGCTCCAACGAACGCGAGGGCTCCACCGGCAAGGACACCAGCGACGCCAAGGGCGGCTTCGCGAAGGACGCCCTGGTCGGTGTCGCGCTGCCCGCGAAGACCTCGGAGAACTGGGTGCTCGCCGGTGACCTGTTCACCAACGGCCTGAAGGACGCCGGCTTCAAGGCCGACGTGCAGTACGCGGGCGCCTCGACCACCGTCGCGGACCAGCAGGCGCAGATCTCCTCCATGGTCACCAAGGGCGCGAAGGTCATCGTCATCGGTGCCACCGACGCCTCGCAGCTGTCCACCCAGGTGGCGCAGGCCAAGCAGGCCGGTGCGACGATCATCGCCTACGACCGCCTCATCACCAACACCCCGGACGTCGACTACTACATCGCGTTCGACAACTTCAAGGTCGGCCAGCTGCAGGGCCAGGCGCTGCTGGACGGCATGAAGGCGAAGAAGGCGAAGGGCCCCTACACGATCGAGCTGTTCTCCGGTTCGCCGGACGACAACAACTCGAAGGTGTTCTTCGACGGCGCGATGGAGGTGCTGAAGCCCGCCATCGACAAGGGCGACATCGTTGTCGGTTCCGGTCAGACCGACATCAAGCAGACCGCGACGCAGGGCTGGAAGGCGGAGAACGCCCAGAGCCGTATGGACTCGCTGCTGAACTCCACCTACAACGGCAAGAAGACGCTCGACGGCGTGCTGTCCCCGAACGACACCCTCGCCCGGGCGATCATCACCTCGGTGAAGGGCGCCGGCAAGCCGGTCCCGGTCGTCACCGGCCAGGACTCCGAGGTCGAGTCGGTCAAGTCGATCATGGCGGGTGAGCAGTACTCCACCATCAACAAGGACACCCGCAAGCTCGTCGCCGAGACCATCAAGATGGTCCAGGCCCTGCAGACGGGCGGCAAGCCGACGATCAACGACACCAAGTCGTACAACAACGGCAGCAAGGTCGTCCCGTCGTACCTGCTCCCGCCGGTCATCGTGACCAAGGAGAACGCGGCCGAGGCCTACGCCAACGACCCGAAGCTCTCCCCGCTCACGAAGTAGCTCACGAAGCGGTCGCGCACGACCACTGCCGCCGGTGCCCCGGACCTCGTCCGGGGCACCGGCGGCAGCCGCGTTCCCGGCACCGGAGGACACCGCCGCCACGGGAGCCCGGTCAAGGGCAGCGCAGCAGCCGCCGCGGTCCGATCCCGTCGTCGTGGATGAGCCGGATCTCCGTCCTCCCGACGCCGTCGAGCCCGTGCAGGCACGGGACGCCGATCTCGTCACCGGCCATGGTGATGGCCGCCTCCTTCGCGGCGATCGCGTCGTCCGCATGGTCCACCACGTAGTAGAACCAGGTGGACGCGGGGCCACGGGTACGGACCTTGAACCCCACCAGCCACTTGTCCGCCGAGGTGGCGCGACACGCGGTCGCGTGCGGACGCCGTGGCGTGAGCGCGTACTCCTGGTCGTGTCCACGCGTTCCCCCGATCCCCGGCACGGCCCTGGCGATGTGCAGCATGGCGGGCCTCCTCAATCATCGGTCGTGCCCGGGTGGGACGCGGGAAGAAGTTGAGCCATCTCCCTCCTGACCGGACAGCCCCCGCCGCTGTGACACGTCCGGCCGCCCCGTGGGACCGGCTCAGGCCTCCGCCGCCGTGGACAGCACGGCCTGGGCGGCCGGGCACGCCGGTCCCGGGCGGCGCGTCGTGGACGCGGCCCGGGACCGGACGGCGCGCCCCTCATCCCCAGGCGCCGGCGATCTGCCGCGTCGTGGCGTTGAGCCGGTTGAACAGGTTGGTCACGCCGATCATCAGGACGATCGCGGCGAGCTGCTTCTCGTCGAAGTAGGTGGCGGCCGCGTCCCACACCTCGTCACCGACCGCCTCCGGCCGGTCGGCCAGCCGCGTGGCGGCCTCGGCCAGCGCGAGCGCCGCCCGCTCCTCCTCGCTGAAGTACGGGGCCTCCCGCCACGCGGCGACGGTCGCCAGGCGCTCGTCGCTCACCCCGGCCTTGCGGGCCGTCTTCGCACCGCCGTCGACGCAGGCGCTGCAGCCGTTGATCTGACTGACCCGCAGGTGCACCAGCTCCAGCGTCTGCCCGTCCACCCCACCGGAGTGCACGGCCTTGATCAGCTCCTGGATGGGCTGCATCGCGCCGGGCAGGACGGCGGCCGGGTTCTGCATACGGGACTGCATCATGGTTCTCCCTCTTCCGCTTCGGTGCCCCGCTCCCCGGGGCGTGACTCCATGACAGCGCTTCGGACTTGCCATGACGACGGCGGTGGGACACCGTGGGACAGCCGGAAGGGCCTTGTACAGCGGCGATGCGGCCCGGAGGCGTTCTTCCGGGGCGGGACAGGAAGGCGGGGGACGGGTGGTTGCGCAGCAACGGACGGCGGAGGCCGACCCACCGGAGGAGCTGGCCGCCCGGCTCCGCATGCTCCAGGAGCTGTCCGGACGGGGCGTACGGGCCCTGGCGCGTGACACGGGCCTGAGCTCGTCGTCACTGTCGCGCTACCTCACCGGCCGGACCGTGCCGCCCTGGCCCGCCGTCGTGGCCCTCTGCCGTCTCCTCGCACGCGACCCGCGCCCGCTGCGGCCCCTGTGGGAACGGGCCTCCAACCCGCTGCCCGCGCCCCCGAGGACCAGCCGCCAGGTCCACCCCCCGACGCCACTCGCGTCGGCCCCGCGGCCGCCCCGCAACGATCTGCCGCGTGACGCCACCGACTTCACCGGACGCAGGGACGAACTCGCCGCCGTGCTCGACGCGGTCGGCAGCAGCAGGGTGGTCGCCGTCGACGGCATGGCGGGTGTCGGCAAGACCTGCCTGGCAGTGCACGCCGCGCACCGCCTGGCCGCCGACTACCCCGACGCCCAGCTCTACCTGGACCTGCACGGGTTCACCGAGGGCCGGCGGCCGCTCGACCCCGGCCCCGCCCTGCGGGCGCTGCTCGCGGCGCTCGACGTGCCCTCCGAGAGGATCCCGCAGGAAGGCTTCGAGCAACTGGCCGCCTGCTGGCGCTCGGAACTGGCCCACCGGCGGGCCGTCGTGGTCCTCGACAACGCCGCGGACGCCGGCCAGGTCCGCCCGCTGCTGCCCGGCGCGGGCCCCTCCGTCGCCCTGGTCACCAGCCGCAACCGGCTGCTGGGCCTGGAGGAGGTGCCCCCGGTCTCGCTGGACGTGCTGACCCCGCAGGAGAGCACCGAACTGCTCGCCCGCGCCAGCGGCGAGCCCGGCGGGTCCGACGGGCGGCTGGCCCGCGAACCGCAAGCGGCGGCCGAGGTGCTGCGGCTGTGCGGCAACCTGCCGCTGGCCCTGCGGCTGGCCGCGGCGCGGCTGAGGCACCGGCCGGGCTGGACCGTGGCCATCCTCGTCGAGCGGATGGCGGAGGGCCCGACCGAGTTCGACACCGCGTTCGCGATGTCGGTGAACCAGCTGGACCGTGCCCAGCGCCGCCTGTTCCGCCTGCTGAGCCTCCTGCCGGGCTCGACCTTCGACGAGTACGTCGCGGCCGCCCTCGCGGACGTGCCACTGCGCGACACCCGGGTGATGCTCGAGGACCTGCTCGACGCGCACCTGGTCCAGCAGCCCGCCCCCGGCCGCTACCGGCTGCACGACCTGGTGCACCGGCACGCACTGCGGGCCACCACCGAGCAGGACCCGGCGGCCGAACGGGAGCGGGCACGGGGCCGGGTGCTCGACTACTACGTGCACGCGGCGGCCGCCGCCGACGCCACCATGCCCTTCCTGTCCCGCAGCCGGGAGGCATGCGCGGGCCCGGCCCCTGCGGAGCTGCCGCGGTTCACCGACAAGTACAGCGCCCTCGCCTGGTTCGGCGCCGAGTACGCCAATCTGCTGGCCGCCTTCGAGGCCGCCCTCGCCGCCGGGGCCGACGCCCATGTGTGCGAACTGCCGCGCTTCATGAGGTCGTACTTCGCCCGGCGCTGCGGCACCACCCAGCTCAACTCCCTCTTCGAGGGCTCGCTGGCCGCCGCCCGGCGCCTGGGCGACCCGCGGCAACTCGGTGAGGCGCACAGCGATCTGGGCTTCGCACGCCACAACGCGGGCCGGATGGCGGAGGCCGGTGCCGCGTACGAGGCGGCCACCGCCCTGGTGGCGGAGGCGGGGGACCTCCGGGCCGAGGCCGAACTGGCCATGCGGCGCGGCTACCTGAGGTGGGACCAGGGGTACGTCGAGGAGCCGCTGGAGTTGTTCCGCCTGGCGGGGAAGCTGTACGCGGACGCCGACTGCCCGATGGGCACGGCCCACGCCACCGCCTACGAGGCCTGGGCCCTGCTGCAGCTGGGGCACCGCGAGGAAGCGGCGCGACTGGCCCGTCAGGCGATGGAGATCCCGCACGCCGACCCCGCGTGGCCGCCGGCGCTCACCGCGCTCATCACCCTCGGGGTGGCCATCGCGCGTGAGGAACCCGGACGCGCCCGCGGCCATCTGCACCACGCCCTCGCGCTGGCCCGTGAGGACGGGCACCGGCACAACGAGGCCTGGTGCCTGAACTGCCTGGGTGTCGCCCTGCGACGGATGGGCCGCTATGAGGAGGCGCTGGCCAGTCATCGCGAGGCCTTCGCGCTGCTCGACGAGCTCTTCGAGGAGCAGTGGAAGATCCACTTCCTCAACGGCTACGCCGAGACCTGCCGGTTGGCCGGTCTGCCGGAGGAGGCCCTGCGGCTGCACCGGCAGGCGCTCGACCTCGCCCCCCGGGTGGGGCACCGGTACGAGGAGGCGCTGGCCCACGAGGGGATCGCCGCCGTGCTCGACGTCACGGATCCGTCCGCCGCGGCCCAGCACCGTGAGGCCGGACAGGCGATCCTGCGCGAGCTGGTCCCGGGCGCCTGACGCGCGGCGTCACGCCGGGTGCGTTGTCGGTCAGCTGTTCGACCTGACGCCCGGCGGCGTGGGACAGCTCTCGCGCCGCCGGGGTCGTTGTGGACCGTACAAGAGGCTGACCGGACCGGGAGCTAGATGAGGGGGAGTTCACCGCCGTCGACTGTCAGGCTCACTCCGGTGACCCACTGAGCCCGGTCCGATGCGAGGTAGGCGACGGCCTCGGCGATGTCGCGCGGGTCTCCGGGACGCCCCAGAGGAATGCCCGCTGTGGTGGCGGCAAGCGGGACGTCCATCGCGTCGGCGAAGTTCTGGCGGATCGCGTCGGCGCCCGGGGTGAGCACGTTGCCGGGGATGATCGTGGTGACGCGGATTCCGGCAGGGGCGAGCTCGGAAGCGAGCGCTTTGCCGTAGGTGTTGAGGGCGGCCTTGGCGGCAGCGTAGTGAGCCAATGGCGGCGCCGGCGTGAGGGCCGCTCCCGATGAGATGTTGACGATCACGGCGCCCGACCCGGCCTCGCGCAGCGCCGGCAGCAGCGCGTTGTTGACCCTCACGGCGGACAGGTAGTTGAGGTCGAGTGCGTCGATCCATTCCTCATCGGGGATGGATGAGAGGCCCCCGATGTGGGCGCGTGCCGCCGCCGCGTTGTTGACCACGATGTCGACGCCGCCGAGTACGTCGAGCGCTGCCGCAGTGAATGCCCGCACACCCGCGAGCGTGCCGATGTCGCCCTGAATGAAGGTGGCGGCCTTCGGCGTCTCGTCGGAGGCGTTACGCGCAGTGGTGACGACGGTCGCGCCGCCGTCGAGCAGCCGCTGCACGATGGCCGCGCCGATCCCGCGAGTGCCTCCCGTGACGATCGCGCGCTTTCCTGCGAACTCGGTGGGGTCGGGTGAAGTGCTAGTTCTGAACATGCGGTCCAAAATAACAGGTTCTGGACCGAACGTCCAGAAGATCTGGACCGATGGTTCAGAACGGCGTACCATAGAGGCATGGGGCGACCACGGAAATTCAGCGAGCAAGACGTCCTGGCCGCTGTGCATCGGCAGTTCAACGAAACCGGCTACCACGGAACCTCGGTCGACGACCTCTCCCGCGTGACAGGGCTCAGCAAGGGAAGCCTCTACGGCGCGTTCGGCGACAAGGAGTCCCTGTTCCAGCGCATATTCGAGGAGTACTGCGCAAACTCCGACGAGGGCGCCGCCGCCCTGCTCGAAGGCCCGGAGGACCAGGCCCTCGACCGCCTCCGCAAATGGCTCACGGCGCCGGAGGACCACACCGGTCAGCCCGGCTGTCTGCTGGCCAAGGCCACGGCCGAACTGGCGTCGGAGAACGAGGCCATCGCGACCAGGTCACTCGCGGCGTTCGAAGTGCTGCTCGACAGCTGCCGCCAGCTTGTCGAGCAGGCGCAGCGCGCCGGCCACCTGGATCCGGCCGCCGACGCCGAGGCGCTCGGCGGACTGATCGTCGCCACGCATCGCGGGCTCGAAGCGCTCGCCAAGGCAGGGGTCGACGTGAAGACCAGGAACCGAATCGCCGACGCCGCGATCGACAGCATCGCACTGCCGGCTTCTTGACCCGGGAGCCGGCAGGTCCCGTCTGCGGCGCGGCGGACCTTGGTTCCCAGTCCTCTGCGGGAGCGGCCGGTGGGATGGTCGCGGGGCTCGCCGGCCGGGGCGGCCGCCTCCTGCGTACGCGGGCGCGGGGTCCGGTCCGGACCCCGCGCCGTACGACGCCGCCGGGTCAGGCGGCCGGAGCGAGTTCGGCCCAGTGCGTGGCGCGGCCGGTCTCCCAGCGGTCGCCGTGCGCCGAGGCCACCTGGTCCACGATGGTCATGCCCCGGCCGTGTTCGCAGTCGCCGCAGCTGGCGGCCCATTCCCCGATGGAGGCGGCCGGTCCGCCGTCGGTGACCTCCACGCGGACCTGCCCGGTGCTCCGGTCGCGGTCCAGGTGGAGCACGATGGGCGGCCGGGCGTATTCGAAGGCGTTGGTGACGAGCTCCGAGACGACCAGCAGGATCTCGTCGGCAGCGGCTGCCGGCACGTTCCAGCGGTGCAGAGCTTCCTTGGTGAGTTTGCGGGCTTCTGCGGGGGCTTCGGGCCGGTAGCAGAGCGCCCAGCTGTCTGTTTGGGCCGGCAGGGACTGCCGGCCCGGCCGCTGCCCTGCGTCGACGGTATCCATCCCATCCCTCTCGTTGTACCTATCGGTACAACACGGGCGGGTCACCGACGATTCCGCAGGCCGGGGCTACGCGCCGGGGTCGCCGCGGCGCAGCAGGACACCGACCCCGTCGTCCAGGGCGAGGGTGCCGCGGGGCACGACCACCAGCTCGGCACCGGTACACGCCGCGGCACGCAGCAGGGCCGCTCCGGCGGGTTCCCCGGGCCCTGCCGGCAGGTGCCCGGGGAGCGGCGGGGGATCGTTGACGAGGACGGCCTCGGCGTCCGCGCGCCCCAGCGCCGCGACGACGGCTGCGGTGCCCTCGCAGGCGGCGCGGTCCTGGGCGCGCTGCATCAGATACGCCTCCAGGCGGGCCTGGTCAGCGGCGTTGAGGCGGCCGCCGAGCTCGCGGGCGAGGTGCTCCTCCAGCAGGGCCCGGTCGGGAGCGCCGCCGGGGTTGCGGGTGCCGACCGTGACGAGGGCGTTGCCCAGGCGTTCCGGCATGTGGTCGACCAGGACACCGGCGGTCCGGGGGTCACCGGGATCGCGGCCCAGCACGAGCACCTCGGCGGCGCCGCGGTCGGCGAGGTCGGTCAGGTCCCCGGCGAGCCGGGGCGCGGTCCGCTGCCAGTCCTCCGCCGGGACGGTCTGCCGGACGGCCGGATCCGTGTCGATGCGTCCGGCCGGCCAGCGCTCCGTCTGGGCGGCGACCTGGATGCCGCCGCCGTCCTCGGTGCGGCCGACGAACAGCGCCAGGTAGGGGAGGTCCGGGGCGCGCTGAACCACCAGGGGCAGGGCGTCGGGCAGGTCGTCGAGGTCGGCGGTGTCGTGCACGGGTGGTTCGGGCAGCTCCGCGGCGAGCACGAGTTCCCCACGGGTGGCGAACAGGGCCTGGCCGTGCCGTCCGGGCAGGTCGTCGTCCATGCCCACCGCGGCGTGCAGGGCGTGGACGGTGGCGGGGTCGGCGCCGTGGGCGGTGAGGTTGTCACGCAGGTGCCGCCAGCGCCGTGCGATGACGCGGTCGGGATCCGCGACGTCCCGGGAGGTGTCCAGGTAGGCGCTCGCCCACGGGCCCGGCCGGTCGAACAGCGGTTGCAGGAACGACAGCTTCATCAGGGTGCCTCCCGGACGGGGCTCCTGTGGCCGGGCGGCGGCCGGGGCCCGCGCGGATCGGTGTGTGCCGGCAACCGGTGCCGGCCCCCCTTGAGCGTGCCCGTACCCGCTGGAGCGCGCCCGTACCCGCGCGGTGGTCCTTCGTGCGTGTGGCGGCGCGGGCAGTGGACCGCCCGGGCCGCCACGGACCTCAGGTGAGGCAGCCGACGTGGGCGAGGGCCTGCCGTAGCAGGACGCCCTGCCCGCCCTGCATCTCCTGCTGCAACTGCGGCGAGGACGCCTCCTGCGGGGTGAACCACACCAGGTCGAGGGCGTCCTGCCGGGGGTGGCAGTCGCCCGCCACGGGGACGACGTAGGCCAGGGACACCGCGTGCTGCCGGGGGTCGTGGAAGGGTGTCACACCCTGTGTCGGGAAGTACTCGGCGATGGTGAAGGGCTGCGGCGAGACCGGGATGCGGGGCAGGGCCATGGGCCCGAGGTCCTTCTCCAGGTGGCGGATGAGCGCCTCGCGGACACGTTCGTGGTGGAGCACCCGCCCGGAGACGAGGGCGCGGCTGACGTTCCCGTCCGGTCCGATGCGCAGGAGGAGACCGATGTGTGTCACCTCCCCGCTGTCGTCGACCCGCACGGGCACGGCGTCGACGTACAGGATCGGCATGCGTGCGCGGGTCAGCTCCAGGTCGTCCGGAGACAGCCAGCCGGGCGTGGTTTCGGTCATGTCGGCCATCGGGTGATCGTACGCGGAGAGCAGGCCACGTGGGGGTGATCGCCGGGGTGCGCCGCGAACCTGTTCGACCCACGTTGGTGCGCTCGCGCACGCCCTTGCGCCGCGCGTTGCTCCGTTGCGGGATCGTCAATCGGTCCGGGTGCGCAGGCTCCGCGCCAGGGTGGGGATCATCACCGTCGCAGGGACGAGGTGCAGCCCGATGAGGGCGGTGGTGGTGGCGGTGTCCGCCCCGGACAGGAGGGGCGGGACCAGCGAGATCGCGGTCAGCGGCACTGCCGTCCACACGAATCGCCTGGCGGGGTGAGCGCTCCGACGAAGAAGAGCGACGGCAATGACGACGCCCACGACCGAGAAGAAGCCGGTCACCACGGCGAACCCGGGCAACGGGATCGTCTCGCCACCATCGGGGACCTCGAAGCCGACGCCGACGGCCTGGGCAAGCGCAGCGGCGAGGGTGGTGGCCACCATCGCTGCGAGCGTGGCGATGAGGCCGGTGCCGGCGAGCCTGCGGAGTCGGTGGGTGTGGCTGGTCCGGCCCGATGCCGGGCCTGCGACGACCCCGGTGTGCCCTTCATGGTGTTCATGTCGTTCCTCCTTGATCCGGTGACCGGCGTACGGGGTGTGGTGACCGGCATGTGACGGTCACGGCCTTGGGGGTGACGATGCGCACCCTCCCCGTGCGACGGCCGGGGTTGCGCAGGGCGCGGACGCCGGTGCCGCGAAGCCAGAGTCCGGCGTCGCGTCCGAGGACCGGCCGGGGCTCGCCGTCGCGCAGCTCCAGCTGCACTCGCCCGCGGGTGACGACGCCGAAGGCGTCGCACCATCGCGCGGCGACCATCGCGACACGAGTACCACCGCGCAGCGCGAGCGTCCGCACCGGGGCTACTCCGTACCGTCCGCCGGCAGGCGCTCCGGCAGCCCGAGCCGCGGGAACCGGTCGGCGTGGAAGACGACGAGCTCGGTGATCACCCCGCCGGTGACGCGCAGGACGTCGAGCGTCAACGGCAGGTAAGCGCCCTCGCGCTCGTTCCAGAGGTAGAAGGCGACGGCGGGCTGCCGGTTCACCGACGTGGGGACGCCGCGCAGTCCCCGCATGCCTTCGAAGCCGTCCTCGATCCAGCCGGTCACCACCGCGTCGCGGCCCAGGGACAGGCTCGGCGTCGGCGGCATCGAGCAGCGGACGTCGTCACGGAGCATGCCGGCGAGCCGGTCGACGTCCGTGGCCACGCTGGCGTCGGTGAAGCGGCGTACCAGCTCGCGTGTCCCGGAGTCCTCGGCGCCGCCGCTCCAGTCCTGCCGCTCGGCGGGCAGGTGCTCCCGCATGCCGGCGCGGGCCCGTTGCAGCGCGCTGTTGACGGAGTTGACGGAGTTGACGGAGTCGCCGAGGAGTTCCGCGACGTCCTTCGCCGGCCAGCCGAGCACGTCGCGCAGGATGAGTACGGCGCGCGGGCGCGGCGCGAGGTGCTGGACGGCGACGAGGTACGCCAGCTCGATCGTCTCCCGCGCGACGGCGACGGTCTCCGGCTCGTCGGCGTCGGCCGCGGGCAGTTCGTCGAGCAGCCGGTCCGGGTAGGGCTGCAACCACAGCACCTCGCCGCCGGTCGCGGGCTCCGGGCGGCGCTTGGCGAGCAGGTCCAGGCAGGCGTTGGTGGCGATCCGGTACAGCCAGGCGCGGAACGTCGACCGCCCCTCGAAGGTCTCCCGGCGTCGCCAGGCACGCAGGAACGTCTCCTGCACGGTGTCCTCGGCGTCCTCGAACGACCCGAGCATCCGGTAGCAGTGCACGTGCAGCTCCCGCCGGTGCCGCTCCGCCAGCCCCGGGAACGCCGGCTCGTCGACCTCGCCGAGACCGCTCCCGCCCAGCTCCTCCAGCCGCGTGTCCGCACTCATCACGTCATCCTTCCGTCTCGTCGTGTCCCGTCGTACGTGTGACGGGTGCGGGCGCGACAACTCATCACCGTGGTCGGTCGGCATGGCACGGACACGCAGGGAACTCCGCCGCCTCGCGGCCCCGGACCAAGGATCCGAAGGCCACGCCTGACGAATGGTCATCTCGTGGAGTCTGCAGGACCCCTTACCGGGAGGGGGCCTGCGCGGTCGCGGCCTCCGCGTCCTCGCGGGCGGCGCGACGCTCCGTCGCCCAGTAGCCGAGGCCGATCAGGGGCAGCGCGGCACCGAGGACGCTGACCGCCGTCCAGCCGTCCGCGTGGTAGGCCAGCGCCCCGAGTTGCGATCCGAGCGCGCCTCCCACGAAGAAGATCGCGATGAAGGCGCTGTTCAGCCGCGACCGCGCGGCGGCGTCGAGCTGGTAGATCGTGTGCTGCCCGAGGATGAGCGAGGTCTGCACGGCCATGTCGATGAGGACCGCGGCGAAGGCGATCAGGATGATGCTGTGCTGCCCGAAGCCCGCGACGGCGAAGGCCACGGCCGCGACGCCGAGGGCGATCCCCGTGACCGGGCGGACGAGGCCGCGGTCCGCCCAGCGGCCCGCCAGCGGTGCCACCGCGGCACCCGCCGCGCCCACGAGCGCGAAGACCGCGACGCCGATCGGCGAGTAGTGGAACGGGCCGGTGAGGAGGAAGGAGACGGGGGTCCAGAAGACGCTGAAGGCGCCGAACATGGCCGCCTGGTACAGCCCCCGGCGTCGCAGCGCCGGATGCGTCCGCACCAACTGCACCGTCGAACGCAGGACCCGCCCGTACGACAGGGAGGTCGTCGGGGCGTGCTGCGGCAGGGCGGCGCGCAGCGCCAGGGCCAGGAGCGCCATCAGGACCGCGGAGCCGAGGTAGACGTAGCGCCAGCCCGCGAGGTCGGAGACCAGGCTGCTGACGGTGCGGGACAGCAGGATCCCGGCGAGCAGTCCGCTCATCACCGTCCCGACGATGCGGCCGCGGGCGCGGTCGGGCGCGAGGCTCGCCGCGAACGGCACCAGGATCTGCGCGACGACGGAGGTGGCACCGCTGACCAGGGACGCGACGAGCAGCATCGGGAAGCTCGTGGCGAAACCCGCCACCGCCAAGGAGACCGTGGTGACGGTCAGCAGCGCGGTGACCAGCCGGCGCTTCTCCAGCCGGTCCCCGAGCGGGACCAGGAAGACCATGCCGACCACGTAGCCGATCTGGGTCACCGTGATCAAAGTGCCGGCCGCTGCCGGACCGAGGTGGAAGATCGTGCTCAGCGACGCCAGGAGCGGCTGGGCGTAGTAGAGGTTGGCGACGGTCAGCCCGGAGGCGACGGCCAGCAGCCCGACCAGCCATCCCGGAACGCCGTGGGCGGCCCCGGCGGGCGCCGGACGACGCACGGACCTGGTCGTGCGGGGAGGGGACACGAGGACCTTCTCGTGTCGGGAACCGGTGGTGCGGTTCGGGCGGGTGAGTGGCGGCCGAGCAACTTCTCGCGCCGCTCGGATGAATGTTGCAGCGCCCGCACCCGACGATTGCTTCCCTGGTGAGGAAGATGCATCACGATATCTGTCATCTCTGATGGAGATGACCGCCGTCACCGCCGGGCGGGGGAGTCCTCGGGCGGCGTCACCTCGAACGCCTCGACGGCCCCCGGCAGCGGCTGCGTGAAGGCGTCACGCCGCAGCCGCCGGCCGAGCGCGGTGACCGCGGGTTCGGTGTAGCGGGCCGCCAGGGGCCCGACGACGACCAGGATCAGGACGTACGCGGTGGCCAGGGGCCCGATACGGGGCTGCGTGGCGACGGCGAGGCCCGCGATGACGATGGAGAACTCCCCGCGTGCGACGAGCGCGCCACCCGCCCGCAGCCTGCCCCGCGCATGGATGCCCGCCCGCCGGGCGGCGTACCAACCGGTGACGATCTTGGTTCCCGTGGTGACCAGCGCCAGGGCCAGCGCCGGAAGCAGCACGGGCGGGATCGCCGCCGGATCGGTGGACAGCCCGAAGAACACGAAGAAGACGGCGGCGAACAGATCGCGCAACGGCGTCAGCAGACGTCCCGCTCCCGCCGCGACCTCACCGGACAGGGCGATGCCCACCAGGAACGCCCCGACGGCCGCCGACACCTGCAGTTTCTGGGTGATGCCCGCCACCACCAGCGCCAGGCCGAGCACGACCAGCAGGAGCATCTCGGGGTTGTCGGAGGAGACCGCCTTGCTGAGCAGCCGGCCGTGGCGCAACGCCAGGTACAGCACCGTGCCCACGGTGCCGAGGGCGATCGCCAGCGTCACGCCCCCGGCCGCCAGGCCCAGGCCCGCCAGCAGGGTGGTCAGCAGCGGCAGATAGACCGCCATGGCCAGGTCCTCGATGACGAGGACGCCGAGCACCACGGGCGTCTCGCGGTTGCCGAGCCGGCCGAGGTCGGTGAGCACCTTCGCGATGACACCGGACGAGGAGATCCAGGTGACCCCGGCCAGCGCTACGGCGGCCACCGGCCCCCACCCCAGCAACAGCGCCGCCACCGCGCCGGGTACCGCGTTGAGGACGAGGTCCACGACCCCCGACGGGTACTGCCCGCGCAGATTGGTGACCAGTTCCGACGCGCTGTACTCCAGGCCGAGCAGCAGGAGCAGCAGGACCACGCCGATCTCGGCCCCCACGGAGATGAAGTCCTCGCTCGCCGACAGCGGCACGATGCCGCCGTGCCCGAAGGCCAGTCCGGCCAGCAGGTAGAGCGGGACGGGCGACAGCCCCATCCGGCCGGCGAAGCGCCCGATGAGGCCCAGCCCGAGGATGACGGCGCCGAGCTCGATGAGCAGCGCGGTGGTGTCGTGCATCGTCACTGCCCCGCCACGATCGCGGCCAGTGCGTCCACGCCCTCACGCGTGCCGACGACCACGAGCGTGTCCCCGATCGCCAGCCGGAAGTCCGGCCCGGGAGAGGGGTGTGCGGTGGTCCGCCGCATCACGGCCACGACGGAGGCCCCGGTCAGCGTCCGGGCGCGGGTGTCACCCAGCGGCCGTCCCGCGTACGGCGACCTGGAGTCCACCGGGATCTGTTCGGTGACCAGCCCGATGCCCTCCGTCCGCACCGCCTCCAGCGGTGTCGGGTCCAGCAACCGTGCCAGCCCTGCGGCCTCGTCGGCCTCCAGCGGGACCGACATCCCGCACGCGTCGGGATCGTCGGCCTCGTAGAAGCCGAGGAACCTCCGTCCGTCCTGGTGGACCACCACCGACAGGTTCCGCCCGGTCCGCGTGGTCACGTCGTACTGCGTGCCGATGCCCGGAAGGGTCGTCCGCCGTATGCCCACTCCTGCCTCCCAGGCGACCCGCACCCCACCCCTGCGGACGGCGCGCTCTTGACCAGCGACTTTTACATCCTTATTACGTTCATCCGGAGCGTTCTATTCCGAACGCGCCGGTCGTCGCGTGGTCGGGCAGAAGGGGGCGGCGCCGGTCACTCCTCGCCGGAGAACCGTTCCCACGCGGACTGCCGGGTGATCCCGAGGGCTTCGCCGATCCGGGTCCAGGTGACACCGCGGCGCCGCAGTTCCTGCACCCATGAGCGCAGATCGGCCTCGGCCTGGTCGATGTGCGCGGCGACGCGCGGGATGTGGCCCAGCATCTCCGCGTCGGTCAGCGACGCCCAGAGCGGCAGGGGAGCCCCCGGCGGGGTGCCCAGACTGCCTTCGATGATCGATGCGGACAGCGCCACGCATTCGTTGCAGATCTGCACACCGGCGCCCGCGACCAGCTTCTCGACCTCGCGGTCGGGCTTGCCGCAGAAGGAGCACCGGGTGAATTCGTCCTGGATGTCAGAGGTGGGCACGGCTCACTCCTAGGTTGTCAGGGATTCCCTGACAACCTAGGGCGTCAGGGAATCCCTGACAATCCGTTCGTCTGCGCCATCTCCACGTCGGAGTCGGTCAGATGAGGAGGTGTCGGCTTGGTCGAAGGGCGGCCCCGGTCCCGCCGCGCGGCGGGACCGGGGCCGGCCGGATCAGGCTGCGGGCCCCACGGCCGGGGGCTGGGACAGGGCGGCCTTGACGCTTCGCGTCTGCTCGTCGGCGAGGACCTCGAACCGGTCGTGCGTCAGGGCCTCCATGGTCAGTTCCGCCACGCTGGCGGCGCTGATCTTCGGCGCGTCCGTCCATGCGCTCAGGTCGGTGTCCACGAATCCGCAGTGCACACCCACGACCAGGGTGCCCTGGTCGTGCAGGCCCTTGCGCAGGGCGTCCGTCAGCGACCACTGCGCGGCCTTGGACGCGGCGTAACCGGGGAACTGCGGCTGCCCGACCCAGGAGGCCAGCGACAGCATGTTCACCAGCGCCCCGCCGCCGTTGCGGGCCAGCACCGGGGCGAAGGCCCGGGACACCGCCCACGTGCCGAAGTAGTTGACCTCCATCGCCTGCCGCGCGCCGTCGAGGCCGCCCGACAGCAGCCCGGTGGTCGCGCCGCCGATGCCGGCGTTGTTGACCAGGACGGAGACGTCGCCCGCCGCCTCGGCGGCCGCGGCTATCTGCGCCTCGTCCGTCACGTCCAGCCGCAGCGGGACGAGGTCCGGATCGGTCACGCTCTTCGGGTCGCGGACGCCGGCGTAGACCTTGGCCGCGCCCTGCTCCAGGAGCGCCCGGGCGAACGCGCGCCCGATCCCTCGGTTGGCTCCCGTCACCAGGGCGACGGATCCCTTGATGTCCATACGGCTTTCCTTTGCGGCACGCCCTCTCGGCAGGGCACCGGACACAGCTCGAGCACGTGGCCCTTCGGGGCCCGCCGTTCCAGGCTAGCATCTGGATTTAACAATGAAAGTCAGATGTCGCCGGCGGTGGCGACGACACGGCCCCACCCGCGAAACCGCAGGTGGGGCCGGGGCGGGGCCTGTGTGTCCGCCTCAGAGGGCGAGGGCGCCGCCGTCGATCGGGAGGGTGGCGCCGTGGATGTGCGCGGCGTCGTCGCCGGCGAGGAAGACCACCGCGGCGGCTACCTCCTGGGCGGTGCCCGGCCGCTTGGCGGGGTAGTTCCGGGCGAGCTTCTCCAGCAGGGTGCGGTAGACCTCGTTGGCCTCGGTGACGGTGGGGCCGGGGGCGACGGTGTTGACCCGCACCCCCTTGGAGGCCAGCTCGACCGCCCAGGACTTCGTCAGCGAGTGCAGACCGGCCTTGGTGGCCCCGTAGAGCGCGGCGAAGTCCATGCCGACGACGCCGTTGATCGACCCCACGTTGATCACCGATCCGGAGCCGCGCTCCACCATGGCGGGCACCAGCGCGGCCGCGAGCAGGAACGGGACCTTGACGTTGACCGCCAGCGCCTCGTCGATCTGCTCCTCGGTCGCCTCCGTCATCGACTGCGGCGGGACCAGGTAGGCGGCGTTGTTCACCAGGATGTCGATCGGCCCGCCCGCGGCCGTCGACGCCTCCTGCGCCAGCCGCCGGACCTCCGTACCGCCCACCGCCAGATCGGCCTGGACGAAGTGCGCGCGGCCGCCCTGCGCCGTGATCGCTTCGACGACCCCGGCACCGCGCTCCGCGCTGCGCCCGGTGACCACGACGGTGGCACCCTCGCGTGCCAGGGCTTCCGCGACCGCACGGCCGATGCCGCTCGTCGAACCGGTGACGAGTGCGGCGCGGCCCGGTAGACGTCCCATTGCACAACCTCCAAGGAATGACGGGTACTTCCGCGGGTGGCGGCGCGGGCGAGCCGGACCGGTCGCAGAAATGATTGCTGCGTCAAGTAAATCGAGGAGTGCTTGACCCGTCAAATATCGTGCCGGTGAGGTGGGTTGGCGGACCGCCGGCCGGGCGCCAGGCGGTTCAGGGGCGGGGCCAGGGCCGTCCGGCGAGGCGTTCGATGTCGGTGTTGAAGCGCCTGAGGTAGGAGGCGAAGGCGGCGATGTCCTGGTCCGGCCAGTCGGCCATGACCTTGTCCAGGCCGCCGATGATGGCGTCGCGCTCCTCGTCCAGCATGCGGGCGCCCTGGGGGGTGATGCGGAACTTGCGCGCCATTCCGCCCTCCGGGTCGGGGATGCGTTCCACGAGCCCGGCGCGCATCGCCGCGGCGGTCTGCCGGTTGAGGGTCGAGGCGTCGAGCGCGAAGGCCTCGCTCAGCTCGCCGATCGACATGGGCCCCTGGACCCGGATGCGGCTGAGGAGGATGTAGGCGCTGCGGTCCAGGGCGCCGGACCGGTGGCGCAGCAGTTCGTGGCGGCTGAGGAGCATCTGCTCGTACTCGACCTCGTGGGTGGACCTGCCCATACGTCTTCCGCCTCCTGCCGTCCGCCGGGCCGCCGGGGTGCGTGTGCGGCGCCCGCTGTCATCCTCGCACAGCGCGTGCACCAGCCACATCATGTGCGCGATGCACTTCCTATGTACGATGCACATCGATCGATCCCGAATGCAGGACCGTCAGGCGAGGAGTGCCGTCATGAACGCCCCACAACCCACCGCCCGTGCAGGGGGCGTGGTCGCCACGCTGGCCCTCGCCGGCATCACCGCCGCGATCATGCAGACGCTCGTCACCCCGCTGCTGACGGAGCTGCCCCAGATCCTGCACACCTCGTCCTCGAACGCCGCCTGGGTGATCACCGCCACCCTTCTGGTGGCGGCCGTGTGCGTGCCCGTCTTCGGGCGCCTCGGCGACCTGGTGGGCAAACGGCGCATGCTGGTCGTCTGCTCGGTGCCGCTCGTGGCGGGCTCGGTGGTGTGCGCCCTGTCGTCCTCCGTCACGCCGATGATCGTCGGACGGGGTCTGCAGGGCATGGGCATGGGCATGGTGCCGCTCGGCATCGCCCTGCTCCGTGACGTGGTCCCCGCGGAGAAGCTCAGCTCCTCCATCGCCCTGGTCAGCGCCTCCATGGGCATCGGCGGCGGCCTGGGCCTGCCGATCGCCGCCGCGATCGCCCAGTACGCCGACTGGCGCGTGCTCTTCTGGGGCTCCGCGGGCCTGGCCGCCGTCGTCGCGGTGCTGATCTGGTTCTTCATCCCCGAGGTTCCCGCCGGTGCCAAGGGCCAGCGTTTCGACGTGCCCGGCGCGCTCGGCCTCGGCGTCGGACTGGTCTGCCTGCTGCTCGCCGTCTCCAAGGGAGCCGACTGGGGCTGGGGTTCGGCGACCACGCTCGGCCTGTTCGGTGCCGCCGTCGTCGTGCTGGCCGGCTGGGGCTGGTGGGAACTGCGCACCCGCGACCCGCTGGTCGACCTGCGGACCACGGCCCGGCCCCGGGTGCTGATCACCAACCTGGCCTCGGTCTTCGTGGGCTTCGGCATGTACGCCGGGATGCTGGTCGTCCCGCAGCTGCTGCAGTTCCCGAAGGCGACCGGCTACGGCCTCGGCCAGTCCATGCTCGCGGCGGGTCTGTGGCTCCTGCCGGGCGGCATCATGATGATGATCGTCTCTCCCCTGGGCGGCAAGCTGACCAATGCCCGCGGCCCCAAGTTCACCCTGATGTGCGGCGCCCTGGTCCTCGCCGCCGGGTACGGCCTGTCGCTGGTGCTGACGGGCTCCGCCTGGGGTCTGATGCTGGCGGTCATGGTCGTCAACAGCGGCGTGGGACTCGCGTACGGATCGATGCCCGCCCTGATCATGGGTTCGGTCCCGCTGTCGGAGACGGCCGCCGCCAACGGCTTCAACGCCCTGATGCGTTCGCTCGGCACCTCGGTGGGCGCCGCCGTGATCGGTGTCGTCCTCTCCCAGATGACCACGACCGTGGGCGGCTACACCTTCACCTCCGAGAACGGCTTCCGCACCGGGCTGGTGATCGGCTGCGGCATCGCGCTGGTCGCCGCGCTCGTCGCCATGGCCATCCCGGCCGCCCGCGCCGCGTCGGGCGACGCAGAGGCCGCGCCGGCCCCCGAGCTCCGCAAGGCGGCGCTGGACGGCTGAACCGCCGCACCGCCGCACCGCAGGGCGTGCGGTGCGGCGGTGCGGCGGTGCGGGGTCCCCGGCTCGCGGTGAGCCGGGGACCCCGCCGGTTTCAGACGGACCTGCGTGCCGCGGACGCGCCGTTCGGCGATCCGGTGATGGTGAACTGGGAACCGGGCTCGATCAGTACGCTGCCCTGGGCCGAGTTCGTGATCGTGACGTTGGTCAGGGTGGCACTGCCGCGGGCGCCGCTCATCGCGAGGATGCCGGAGCCGCCCACGGAGTTGTCGATGCGGACGTCGGTGACCTTGACGCCGGGCATGGAGCCGCCGCCCGTCTTGAACTGGATGCCGTCGTAGGTCGAGTCGTGGATCTCGGTGTCCCGGATGGTCACGCCCGGGATGTCCGTGCCCTGGGCGAAGAGCGTGATGGCGCCGAACTCCTGCGCCTCGCCCCAGAACGCGCCGCCCGTCCGGTACAGGGCGTTGCCCGAGATGGTGGTCTGACCGGAGAAGGGGATCGGGTCGTGGTCGGTGGCGAGCATGATGCCCGGGTAGTTCATCGTGTCGGAGACGATGTTGTTCTCGATGGTGTTGCCGTAGCCGCCGTAGACCGCGATGCCGTTGGCCCGCCAGGGCAGCTGGATGGTGTTGTTGCGGAAGTGGTTGTCGTGGCCGACGTCGACGGAGGTGTCCTTGACGTACTTGCTGGCCCACACCGCCAGCGCGTCGTCGCCGGTGTTGCGGAACGAGGAGTTGTAGACGGTGGAGTTGCGGGTGCCGTTGGCGAAGTTGATGCCGTCGGCGTAGGTGTCGCGGATCCGGACGCCGGTGAACTCCAGCCCGTCGCCGGGGCCCCACAGCTCGGGGATGTTGGAGTAGTCACGGCCGACCCAGACGCCGACGTTGGCGTGCTCGATCCACACGTTGGTGATCTTCGTGTCCTTGCCGAAGCGCCCGTTGAGGCCGACGCCGCCCTCGGCGTTGCCGTCGCCGCCGCGGATGGTGCCCGAGCCGAAGATGGCGATGTCGGAGATCTGGGTGTTGCCGTCGATGTCGAAGCCGAAGTTGCCCTCGTGCGGGTGGTTGATGCCCCCGGCGTTCTGCGGCGGGGTCAGGGTGTAGAGCTGGGAGTGCCACATGCCCGCGCCGCGGATGGTGACGTCCTTGATGCCCACCTGGTTGTACTGGCCGCGGTTGAGCGGGTCGTCGGTGAGGATCTTCTGCTCCTGCCGCCACTGCCCGGCCGGGATCCACACGCAGGGGATCTGGCCGTTCTGGTCGGCGGTGACCGCCCGCTGGATGGCGTCGGTGTCGTCGAGCCCGTCGCCGGGGACGGCCCCGTACTCGGTGATCGAGGTGCAGTTGGCCGGCTTGCTCAGCGGGGGAGCCACCTGCTCCAGGTCGATCAGGTCGATGACGTAGTAGGCCGCCGAGTCGCCCGCGTCACGCTGCAGACGGAACGTGGTGCCCTGCGGGTACGTGCCCGACAGCAGCGCGTGCGCCTCGTCGAACAGCCGCCGCGCGTCGCCGCCCGGCCGGTTGGTCAGCCCCTCCGGGTCGTCGGTGCTGCCGTAGAGCCAGCTGTGCTTGGAGGACAGGTTCAGCTTCTGCACGAACGTGCCGTCGGCGTACAGGCTGATGGTGGCGTCGGCTCCGCCGCCGGCGGAGGAGTCGGGGATGGAGTTGCGCACCACGATGGAGTTGGTGGACGTGGTGGAGGTGAACTCGACGTACTGGCCGCCCGAGTCGAGGCGGACGGACTTGCGGCCCGAGGACTCGGTGGCGAAGTTCGTGTGCCCGAAGGTCCGCTTGGCGTCGGCGGTGAGCAGGGTGCCCTGGTAGCGGCCGTCCTCGGCCTCGTACTCGGTGTACGGCAGGGCGGCGCCGCGTCCGACGACGAGGGACTTGGCGAGCACGTTGTTGTTCTCGTTGGTCTCGGTGACGCCTCCGGTGGCGTCCGCGGTGGCGGTGAGCGTGGCCCCGCCGGCGGTCGCCGTCCAGGTCCCGCTGATCGCCACGGTGACCGTGGCACCGGCCGCGACCTGACCGGTCGTTCCGTTGAGCGTGGTGGTGCCGGCCTGGAGCCGGGTCACCGAACCTGCCGCGGCGGCGGTGATGCCGCGGTTGTGCACGGCGACGGTGAAGGAGACGGACGCGCCCACGGCCGGATTCGCCGGGTTCGTGGCGATCGAGGTCACCTCGAGGTCGGGGCCGGGGGCCTGGCTGACGACCAGCCGGTCCGCGGCGTTCCGGCTGTTGTTGGTGTCGTCCAGCTCGGCGACCGTGTTGCGCGGGTCGACCACCGCGGAGACGGCGTAGCTCCCGGCCGCGCGGGTGCCGGTGGAGACGGCGACGGTGGCGGACGCACCCGGGTCGAGGGCGGGCACGTCGGCGCTGCCGGCGACCGTGCCCTCCACGTTGACGTCCACGGTCGTCGCGGCCGAGCGCGCGGTGCCGGCGTTGCGCACCCCGGCGTTCACGGTGACCGGGTCCCGCTCCGACGGGGCGGCCGGTGACCAGGTGAGGCCCGTGACGGTGAGGTCGGGCGCGGGTGCCGCGGTGCCGACGACCTGGAACTCGGCGACCTGCCCGCCGGGCGCGCCGGTGTTGGAGGAGAACCGCAGGCGCACGTCGGCCCAGCGGCCGCTGACCGGGATGGTCACCGCGTTGCCCGTTCCCGGGCTGAAGGCGTAGTCCGCGCGGTCGCGCAGTGAGGTGAAGCCGGTGTCGGACGCCCCGCGGCCCAGCACCTGGATGCCCTGGGTCCTGGCGCCCCACACCGGGTCCGGGTTGAGCTTGACCACCACGGCGGTGACGTCCGCTGCGGAGCCCAGCTTCACGGTGAGGTCAGCCGGGTGGCCGGCCGCCTCCCAGTAGGTGGAGGTGGAGTCGTCGGTGGCGTTGGCGGCGACGTAGGTCTGCGTCGACGACGTGGCCTCGACCGGCTTGTTGCGCGCCAGGTTGGTGCCGGTGGGCGGCGGGTCGGTGCTGCCGCCGTCGTCTCCGTACACCTCCAGCTCGGACAGCTGCGCGGCGTTCCAGCCGGTGTTGCCGGTGACGTTGACGCGGACGTACCGGCCGTTGACGGGCGAGCTCAGGTCCACGGCGACGGTGTTGGCCTGGGCCGGGTTGAACACCCGGCCGGCGGAGGCGGAGAGCGTGGTGAACGAGGATCCGTCGGTGCTGCTCTGCAGGGAGAGCGTCTGCGTCCGGGTCTCCCAGCCGGACGGCAGTTTGAGCACGATCCGGTCGACGGCACGGGTGGCGCCGAGGTCGACCTGCACCCACTGGGGGAAGGAGCCGGCCGGGCCCTCCCAGTAGGAGGCCTGGGCGCCGTCGGTGGTGTTCCCGGCCGGGTATGCGCCGAGGGAACCGCCGGCGGTGGCAGGGCGGCCGAGGGCGAGGTTGACGTCGGCAGCGGCAGCGGCAGCGTCCGAGGCCGTGGGGGCTGCCTGGGCGGTGGCGGAGATCGGTAACAGCCCGACCGTCATGAGCCCGGCCAGGGCGGCGGCGGACAGCGACCGTCGGCCGAGGGGTCTCCAATGCATGGGGTCCTCTATTCGGTGGGGGGCGGGGAGCGCGGCAGCCGGGCGAGGAGGAACCAGAAGAAGCAGCAGAAGCAGGGGAAGCGGGGACCGAAGGGGACCGTCCCGACGTGAGAGCCGGCCATGCACGCCAATTGAGTCAGCCAGTCAACTTCTTGCGGAAACTGCGTCATTAGGTTTCTCGTACGTCTCGGATTTGTCAACAGCTTGTAATTCAGGGGTAGTTGAGCCCGAGCCGTGCTTGCGTCACTTGCGGAGCACTTGCGCGGGTGGGTCTATCGGTCATGACGGCATAGACCCTGGTAGGCCCTCCGGACGGTCGCCGGATGAGCCGGCGTCGGCGTGGCGCACACTCGGAGGGAACGCAATTTATTGAGTGCTCTACGCAAGATCGCTGGCTTCGGGCGCGCGAAAGGGCCGGTGCCCGGCACGATGTCGTGCCGGGCACCGGCCCCTCACGGTGTCACTTCAGGCCGAAGGCCCGGGTGACGGTCTGGGTGACTCCGCCGCCGTTGCGCTGCTCGGCGGTGACGCGGATCGACACGTAGCCGGCCCGGTGCGGTGCGTTCAGAGCCGCCTGCCAGGTGCCCTTCTTCTGTTTGAGCCCCTGCCGCAGCCAGGTCGTCCCGTCGTCGTAGGAGACCTCGAGCCGGACCGCGGAGACCGCGTCCCCGGCGGCCGAGCTGCCGAGCACCACCGGAGTGACGGAGAGTTCCGTCCTGCGCTGCGCCCGGCCCTCGGCGTCCAGTGCCGTGCCGTAGTCCAACTGCACCAACGGGACGGCCTGCACACCCTCCGGGGCGCCCGAGCTGAAGCGCCACTCGGTGTGGGTGGCGGTGGAGTAGGGGCTGAGCCCGGTGTCGCCCTTGGTGTCGACGACCAGCCGGTACGGGAGCTTCTCCGGCGCCAGGTCACCGACGCCGAACCAGGGGAAGCCCTCCATGTGGGACAGTTGCCGGTCGCCCTGGTAGAAGGAGATCGCCTGGTACATGCGCGACCCGCCGCTGTGCGCCGAACCCGCGTCGCCGAACCCCTGGATGTAGGCGCTCATCGCGTTCTCGCCCCGGTAGGGGAGGTCGGAGGTGACCATGCGGGGCCGGGTGATCGGCCCGAACCAGCGGTCCCCCTGCACACTGCCCGCCCGGTAGGTCACCAGGTCCGTCGACGAGCTGCCCCAGCCGTCCAGCGCCGCGTTCTGCTGCCACGTGACGCCGGCGGTGACCCAGTCGGTGCGACGCCCGGGGGCGACCGCCTCGGCGGGGAGCGCGTTGGGCGAGAACCCGTTGTACGGCGGATAGTCGTACGACGGGAAGTCCAGCCGCGACTCGGTGACCTGCCGTCCGGGAGGCGGGGTGAAGTCGACGTCGACGCGCGCGAGGCTGCGGGCGTCCGTCCTGGCGGAGGGATCCGCCGGAATCCCTCCGAGGTGCTGGTCGACCAGGTCGTACAGGTACTTCGGCGCGGGATGCGCCTCGACCGCCAGCCGCACGCCCTTCCTGCCCGCGGCGGTGGCCTCCTTGATCAGCGCCTCCCCTTCGTCCAGGGACAGCGAGGCGACCGGGAGCTGCCCGGTCGTCACCTTGTCGGGGTCGCCGTACCAGTCGCTGCCGCGGCCCTCACGGTCGTTGACCACCAGGAGCAGTGCCGCACCGGCGGCGCGCGCCGCCGCGGCCTGATCGGCGGGGGCCACGGCGTCGCTGTCGCGGACCACCACGGCCCGGCCGCGGGCGGACACGCCGGCGTACTCGGCCCGCGTTCCGGTGCCGGCGAAGACGGCGTCCAGGCGCGAGGTGCCGTCCCGCAGCGGCCGGGAACCGGGCTGCACGAGGGGGTCGTCGAGGTGGTGGCCCCGGTAGGTGATCTCCAGGGGCCGCTGCTCGGCGCGGATCCTGGTGGTGAAGACGAAGCTGCCCTTGCGCACCTTGTCCTTGGTCGGCAGCGCCCACAGGCTGTCGTACGTCGCCGAGGGCCAGATCCGCTCGCGCAGGGCGCTCCCGTCGCCGGGGGTCGGAGTGCCGGAGGTGAAGGAGCGGTACAGGTCGATCCTGCTGCTCACCACGCTGGTCGGCTGCGGTGTCGCCACCTTGACCTGGCGGGCCCGGGAGGCGTCGAGCACCACGGAACGGTCGCCGGTGAGCTCGATCTCGGGGGCCGTCAGTACCGCGAGCCCGAGGGAGTGGGGCCCGTGGAGTCCCTGCACGTCCGCCAGCGACGCGACCATGTAGGAACCGGGCGCCCAGCGGCTGGTCAGCGACCCGTCGGGAACCCACAGGTAGGTGGAGCCGCCGTCGGCGCTCCTGATCTCGACCTCACCGCTCGCGGGCCGGCCGGAGCGGTCCTTCAGGCGGATGGTGAGGTCGTACTTCTCGGACTCCACGGAGACCCCGACCGCCGTGTGGACTTCACCGCCCGCGTGGCGTGCCGTGACCCGGGCGGCGTACTGACCCGCCGCGAGGCCCTTCGGATCCACCACGACCTCGGCGGTGGCGGTGCCGTTCGCCGGCACCGTGACCCGGCCGCCGGACAACGCGAACACCTGTGCGGGGGAGTCGCCGCGGTCGACGGAGAGCTGCAAGGTGATCGGGCGGTCGGTGGTGTTGGTGTAGGTGATCTGCCGCTTGACCGGCTGCCGCTGCGCACCGGGCGACCACCGCACCAGCCCCGCGTCGACCGACCCGGTCGCGATGACCTGGTCCTGGTTGTAGGCGGCGGCCACGTTCAGCCGGCCGGTGCCCGCCCGGTAGGGGCTGTAGTCGGGGGTCGGCACGCTGGTGCCCATCAGGGCGTCCTTGATCTGCCGGCCCGTCCACCGCGGGTGCTTCTGCGCCAGGAGGACGGCCGCCCCGGCCACATGGGGCGTGGCCATGGACGTGCCGCTGTCGACCCGGTAGAAGCCCTCGCCCCACTCCATGTACTGCGAGCGCGCCGCCAGCACGTCCACGCCGGGAGCGGTCATGTCGGGCTTGATGGCGTCGTCGTTCATCCGGGGTCCCGCGCTGGAGAACTCGGCGACGTGGTCGGACGCGTCCACCGCGCCGACGGTGAGCGCGGCGTCCGCCGTCCCCGGCGCTGCCACGCTGTAGGCACCGGGCCCGTCGTTGCCCGCGGCGATGACGAACAGCGCACCCGTCTCGGCGCTCAGCCGGTTGACCGCCTGGCTCAGCGGATCGTCCTGGGTGTGCCAGCCGCTGACGCCCAGGCTCATGCTGACCACCTTGGCGTGCTCGGTCCGCGCCGCCCACTCCATACCGGCGATGATCCCCGAAATGGTCCCGGATCCGCTGTCGTCCAGGACCTTGCCCACCAGCAGGTCGGCGCCGGGGGCGACCCCCTGCTCCTTGCCGCCGGAGGCGGCGCCCGTCCCGGCGACGGTGGACGCCGTGTGGGTGCCGTGCCCGTTCCGGTCGACGACGTTCCCGTCCGGGACGAAGCTGCGGGACGCCACGACGCGGTCCACCAGGTCCGGATGGGTGGCGTCCACCCCGGTGTCGAGGACGGCCACCCGCACCCCGGCCCCCGTGCCACCCGCGGCCCAGGCGGCGGGTGCCCCGACCTGCGCCGTGGTGTCGGCGAGCGTCGCCTTCGCCTTGCCGTCGAGCCACACCTTGTCGACGCCGGCGGCGAACCGCGGTGCCGCCGCCTTCTCGGCGTCTGCCCGCGCGGTGCCGGTGAGGGCCGACCAGAAAGCCGCCGCCTTCGACCGCCGGGTGCGGACCGCCTCGCCGCGGACCGAGGGAAGGCTGCGCGTGGTCTCGGCCCCCGGCAGCGCCGAGGAGCGGGACGTGAGGGTGGCGGAGCCCTCGGTGCGGGTGACGATCAGGGGGAGCGCGCTGAGGTGCGCGTCGTCGTAACCCTGGGCCATCAGCCGTGTGACGTTGAAGAGTTGCTTGTCGAGCAGCCCCTTCGCGATGTACGCCACCGCCTCGTCGGGGAACACGTAGGTGTCCCCGCCCTCGGTGGCGACGCGCACCGAGCCCGTGGCCCCCGGCGCGCGCTCGACCTCCACCGCGGGCGCGGTGCCCTTCGGACCCTGAGTCACCGTCACCTTGTCACCGGTGACCAACGTGACGCGTGCGGGCGTGCGTTGTGCCTCGGCGGTTGCGGGTGTCGCCGTGGCCGACGGGGAGGGAGGAACGCTGTTCGCCGCTCCAGGGGTGACGAGAGCGACGACAACGGCAGCAGCCACGGCCGCCGCATATCTTCGGGTAGAAGGGGGTCTCACATTGCCCTCCAGCGTGGATGATTGCACGAATTCGATCACCACTGAAGAGGGCGTGTAAAGAGCTTGAACCTGAGGCTATCGGAATGTAGCGTTCTCTCTTTTCGGCTCGGCTGGACCTGGTCGTGGCGGCCGGGTGAGGTGCCCTCAGGAGGCCCCGGTGACCTGCGGGTTAAGAGCCCTGGGGAGGGTCCGCGAAATTTACCGACCGGAAACAAAAGAATTTGACCGGCGGTGCGGTCGGGGCCCCGCTTTCCCCGAAAGTTTCGAAGGCGGGAGTGAATGCTCCCACCGTTTTGCCGTGAATTCGGGAGCGCCCGAAGATGTCGCCATTTGTGACACCAAAGCCGTGGGGATGCGGCCGCGACCTCAGCCAACTCCCCATGCTGGCCTGGGACATGGTGTGCGAGACTGCCGCGATCGACAGCACGACCGACCCCCCTCCCGCGATGGAGTCCGTCATGACGACCGGCACCACCCCCCACTCACCGCGGATCGACACCAGCAGGGCCCACCCGGCGCGCGTGTACGACTGGCTGCTGGGCGGCAAGGACAACTACCCCGTCGACGAGGCCGTCGGCGAGAAGCTGCCGCCAGAGGCGCGTGACGCGGCCCGGCAGAACCGGCAGTTCATGCAACGGGCCGCCGCCTGGCTCGCCGCGCAGGGCGTCGACCAGTTCCTCGACATCGGCTCGGGCATCCCCACCGAACCCAACCTGCACCAGATCGTCCAGCGCGTGGTACCGGCGGCGAAGGTCGTCTACACGGACAACGACCCCCTCGTGCTGCACCACGCGCAGGCGCTGCTGGCGGGCCGCCCCGAGGGCGTCACGGACTTCCTCGAGGCCGACGTCCGGCGGCCGGAGGAGATCGTCGAGCACGCGCGGGGCGTCCTGGACTTCACACGCCCCGTCGCGCTCTCGCTCATCGCCCTGCTGCACTTCGTCCCCGACGAGCAGGACGCCCACGGCATCGTGCGCCCCCTGCTGGCCGCGCTGCCGCCGGGCAGTTACCTCGTCCTGTCCCACGCCGCGTCCGATCTCTTCCCGGAGCTCGCCGAACAGGTCACCGCCGAGTACGCCAAGGGCGGCATCCGCCTCGGCTTCCGTACGCGCCCGGAAGTCGCCCGCTTCTTCGACGGCCTGGACCTCGTCGCCCCCGGCCTGGTGACGGCCCCGGAGTGGTTCAGGACCTCCCCGGCGCCGTCCCCCGAGGACAGCGGGATCTACGCGGGGGTAGCGCGGGTCCGGTGACGTCCGAGCGCGGGGTCAGGGGTGGGCGACGACGGCCACGGGCGCGGCGCTGTGGTGCAGGACGGCGTGGGTGACCGGGCCGATGTGGCTGCCGACCGTGGACCGGCGGATGCGGCGACCGACCACGACCAGGCAGGCTTGGCCGGAGGCGTCCACCAAGTGGTCGGCGGGCCGGCCGATGACCTGGTGGGCGTGGACGTCCATTTCCGGGTACTTCGACTGCCAGGGACGTAGGGCCTCGGTCAGCGCGGTGTCGCGTTCGGCTGCCGAGGCCTTGATCAGGTCGGGCAGCACGACGCCCGAGCCGTGGATGTTGGGCGGCAGGGTCCAACCGTGGATGACCCGCAGGGGCGCGGCCCGGCGGGCGGCGGCGTCGAAGGCGAAGGCGAGCAGGTCGTCGTGGGGCCGGTCCAGGTCGAGTCCGAGGACGACGTCCCGGTACGGGGTGTCGGCCGATGCCACTCCGTCGGCATCCGGAAGGTGCTCCTCCTCCACCGTCTTGGCGGCCCTGACCAGGACGACGGGGCGGCGCACCGTGGCGATGACCGCGAGCGCCACAGAGCCGACGAGGAAGCCAGTGATGCCGTGCAGGCCGCGGGAACCGAGCGCGAGCACCTCGGATTCACCGGCGGCGGCCGCGAGGACCGCCACCGGCTGCCCGGCGGACTCCTCGGAGATGACCTCCAGCGGCGGATACCGCTCCCGCAGGGCCCGGGCCGCGTCCCTGGGAACGCCTGCGGCCCAGGAGCGCATGGCGACCGGCCCGGTCAGGGGTGCGTTGGCGTAGGGCTGCCACTCCCAGGCGTGGAGCAGCCGCAGCGGCAGGTCGCGCATTTCCGCCTCCCTGGCCGCCCAGTCGGCGGCCGCCAGGCTCTCGGGGGAGCCGTCCACACCTGCGATGACACAACGCACCATGACGTGACCTCCTTGCCGCAAAAGGGACGAGGTTGCTGCTGGGCCTGTGCTCCTACCGTCCCCGCGATGCCCAGCCGGTGGTATGGGCCACTGGTCCCCGCGGGGGACCGGTCGGCCCACAGTGCGAGGCCGTGGGTCACGGGCGGGTGGCGACGCATTAGGTAAGGTCGGCAGTCGGTTGCAGTAGGCCCAACTTGTTGTCGTTCCGGCCGAAGACCTTCACCAGGTCGCCGCGGGCCTGCGTCGAAGGGCGTCGACGATGCAGGAGGCGGGGCCCGCCGATGACGTAACGGGACGATCGGGGCGGTGCTGACGCCCAGGGTGCCGTGCCGCGCGTCCGTCAGGGCCCGGGGAGCCGAGCTCCCCGGGCCGGTGCTGGGCGTCGCGCCGGGCGTCAGCGCAGCCAGGCGTGGTCGCGGACGACGGGCAGCCGGGCCCATACGCGGCCCAGGCCCCAGGTGGTGCCCGCGGAGGCGGTGGCAAGGGCGATCAGCACGACCGCGTACACGAGGTGGTAGTCGGCGAAGGGGTTGGTCGACATGCTGGGCGACCCGTCGGCCAGGTGCCGGGCCGGAGGCCACTCGGCGACCCACATCAAGGCCATCATCGCGGTGCCGGCCACGGCGGAGATCCGCAGCGCCACGCCGCTCATCACCGCGACGCCGACGCCCAGCAGGCCCAGCATGAACAGCCAGTCCGCCCACTCGGCGCCGGCCCAGGCGTGGAAGGTGGACTGCAAGGGACCCGCGGCGACGCCGCTGAGGAACCCCTTGGTCGGCGAGCCGCCGTCGATCCAGCCCTTGCCGGAGCCGGTGGCGTAGCCGAGACCGAAGGTCTTGTCGAGGAAGGCCCACAGGAAGACGAACCCGGTCAGGACGCGCAGTCCGGCGAGGACGTACACGCGGGCGGACGTTGCGGACGTGGCAGCAGCCTCGCCGGACGGGGCGGTGCCTGTGCCGGTCCTGCGCCGTGCGGGGAGGCGGAACCCGGTGTGCCGCTGGGGGTGTCCTTGGATGGCCATGGTGCTGATCCCTTCCGATCCGGGCGGAGCGTGAACCTGGTGGATTTCGTTGCGTGTTCACTGTCCTGCGTGGCGGAGGTGCGACGCCGTGGGCCGAAGGCCCGTGGGCATGGGGCCGAACGTCCCTTCTGCAGAGACCAGTTGGCTGAACGGTTCGCGGACATGGGCAGTCAGCGGCGGGGCCGGCGCGCGAATGCCGCGCAGCGGGAAACGGATGCCGAGCGCCTCAGTGTTGGCCGCGCCCGGATCATGGAGGCGCAGTACGCCCACGCGCTTGACGTGCCGGGCCCCGCGGCGAGGCGGCCGAGCCGTCGACGGCGGCCGGCTCGTCGGCCGAGGACCGAGTGGGCGCGACAGGTCCCCTGCGGGAGCCGAGGCCGTGGGCGACGCCCCCGGCCACCGTGCCGGTCGCAACGGCGGAACACCGGTGGAGGGACGTTCGAAGCCGCCCCGATCCGGCTATCTTGAAGCTGGGCACCTGCCTGCTGTGCCGGATGGAGGATCCGTGGGGATGGACGGCAGCGAGGGCGCGGAGCGCCTGCCCCGGCTGAGGCTCGACGAGCTGCTGGACGAACTGCAGACACGCATCGACGCGGTCCGGGGGACGCGGGACCGCGTGCACAGCCTGCTGGAGGCGGTGCTGTCGGTCGGGCGGGAGCTGGACCTGCCGCAGGTGCTGCGGCGGATCGTGGAGGCGGCAGTGGTGCTGGTCGACGCCGAGTACGGGGCGCTGGGCGTGATCGGCGACGACGCGAAGCTCGCGCAGTTCCTGACCGTCGGGGTCTCGGACGAGCAGATCGAGGCGATCGGCCCCCTGCCGTCGGGCCACGGCATTCTCGGCGAACTGATCCGGCACCCCGAACCGCTCCGCCTGCGCGAGCTCTCCCACCATCCGGCCTCGTACGGATTCCCGGTCGACCACCCGCCGATGCACTCGTTCCTCGGGGTGCCGATCCGCGTCCGTGACGAAGTGTTCGGCAACCTGTACCTGACGGAGAAGCGCGGCGCCAAGGAGTTCGACGACGAGGACGAGACCGTGTTGTCCACCCTCGCCGTCGCCGCGGGCGTCGCCGTCGACAACGCACGTCTCTACCAGGAAGCCCGGTCGAAGCAGCGGTGGCTGGAGGCGAACGCGGAGGTCACCGCCAGTCTCCTGTCGGGAGTGGACGAGTCCCGCATCCTGGAGCTGATCGTGGAGCGCGCACGCAGCATCACCGGCGCGGATCTCGGGGTGGTCGCGCTGCCGGTCGACGGCACGACGGACGTGGAGGTGGCGATCGCCACCGGCACCGACGCGGACCTCCACCGTGGACTCACCCTCCCCCGGCAGGGGTCGTTCGCGGGCGCCGCCATGGAGGCCACCGAACCGATCACCAGCCCGGACGTGGAGCACGATCCGCGCATCACGGCCGGCCCGCCCCGGTTCGCTGGGCTCGGCCCTGCGGTGGCCGTCCCGATGAGTGCCCCGCAGGGGGTGCGCGGCGCGCTGTTGCTGGCCCGCGCAGAAGGGCAGCCGGTGTTCACCGAGACCGAGACGGAGTTGCTGCTGGCGTTCGCCGGATCGGCCGCCCTCGCCATGGAACTGGCCGAGCGACGCCGTGCCGCAGAGCAGATGGCACAGCTCGAGGACCGCGACCGTATCGCCCGGGACCTGCACGACCTGGCCATCCAGCGGTTGTTCGCCACCGGCATGACCCTGCAGAGCGCGGCGCGTTTCGTCGACCACCCCCAGGCGAGCGAGCGCCTGCTGCGCGCCGTGGACGACCTGGACGAAACCATCAAGATCATCCGCTCGACGATCTTCGGCCTTCGTGTCCACGAAACGACCTCGACCCGGCATGGTCTGCGGGTGCGCACCGCGAAGGGGGTCGAGGAGGCCGTGCCCGCGCTCGGGTTCACCCCGTCACTGCGGATGGAGGGCCTCATCGACACCGATGTCCCGGCCCCAGTGGCCGACGAGGTCGTCGCGGTGCTGGGTGAGGCACTGTCGAATGTGGCACGGCACGCACACGCCGGTTCGGCTGAGGTCGCCCTGGTGGTCGGCTCCGGCATCCTGGCACTTTCCGTGACCGACGACGGGGTGGGGCTGCCCGAAGGCGGCCGCCGCAGCGGTCTGACGAATCTCGCCAGGCGGGCCGAGAAGCTCGGCGGGTCGTTCACCGTCCGGACGAGGCCGTCCGGGGGGACGCACCTGGAGTGGAAGGTGCCGCTCGGCCCGGAGCCGGCGCGTGATGTCCCTCCATGACGTCCGTCGCCGACATGCGCGGGCTTGCCGGGCCCTGAGGGCCGTACCCGAGCCGGACGAGTATCTGGACGTGTCCCGGCCCGCTTTCCGCGCTGCGTAGCGCCCAACGCAGGTCGGGCCACTCCAGTGCCTGGTGCAGCAGCGACGCCCGCACCCGGTGCGCGGTGGCCACCAGAAGGACGTGCTCCAACGCCTGGCCGGCCCGCAGCCAGTCCGCACGCCGGTCGTGGGCGGTGGACAGCACCGCGATCAGCGGCTGCTGCTCGAATACCGCGGCCGGCAGCTGATTCTGCGGACCCAGCGCGGAGAAGTCCCGCATCGGCAGCCGCCCTGCGGCGTCCCGCGGGCCCAGGGCCACCGGCGTCAGGCCGTCCCGAGCACCTTCGCGGATCCAGCCCCGGCTCTCGGTACGGCGCGCGGGGTTGGTCACACCCCGCTGCTCCGCCTCCGAGGTCAGCCGCAGTATCCGCTGGGTCTCGCCGGCGTCCGGCACGTACAGTTTCGCCCCCTCCGAGTGGGCGGCGTCCGCCAGTTCGGCGAGGACCGGCCCCGGGGGCCGGTGCGCCGAGAAGGGAGCGCGGCTGCTGTGCCGGCGCCACAACGACTGGTACAGGTCCGCACGGTGCTCCCCACCGCTGCGGGACGGTCCGGCCAGCCGTACCGAAGCCAGCAGGTCCGGCTGCGCCGGGACCGGCAGCAGCCGGACGACGGGCTCCCAGCCGAAGTGGGCCACCGCGACCCGCAGGTTGAACACCGCCGCACCGACGGACACGTGCAGCGCCCGGCCCAGCGGGTCGGCCTCACGCAGCCCGCGCTCACCCGTGGCACGGACCAGGACCGTGGCAGTGTCCGGCTCCAGGCGGAATCGCCACGGCTGGCTGTTGTGGAAGGACGGCGCGGCGACGGCGGCGGAAATGAGCTTCTCCAACGTCGCGCCGTCGAGGGTCGTGGGCATCATGGTGGTCTCCTCCCGGCCCGGAACCTGGCTCAAGGTTCCGCCCCGCCGTGCTCGCGGGGGAGGGGCCGCTCGTCCCTGAGGCAGGAGCCATGCGGCACCATCTCAGCGTCGTGACTCGGCGTCCCCGCCGCCCCCGGTCTGGTGCTGGGTGGCGAGCACGGCGGCCTGGATGCGGCGTTCCACGCCGAGCTTGGCCAGCATCCGGGAGATGTGGTTCTTGACCGTCTTTTCCGACAGGAACAGCCGCTTGCCGATCTGCCGGTTCGTCAGGCCCTCTCCGATGAGTTCCAGGATCTCCCGCTCGCGCGGAGTGAGCGTGGCGAGGGTCTCGTCCTGCGGACTCGCCGGTTCTTCCTGGTGGCGCAGGCTGCTCATCAACCGGGCGGTGGTCGCCGGGTCGAGCATCGACTGGCCCGAGGCCACGGTCCTGACGGCGGAGATCAGGTCGGAGCCCTTGATCTGCTTGAGCACGTAGCCGGCGGCGCCCGCCATGATCGCGTCCAGCAGGGCGTCGTCGTCGTCGAAGGACGTCAGCATCAGACAGGCCAGTCCCGGCATGCGCGAGCGCAGCTCCCGGCAGACCCCGATGCCGTCGCCGTCCGGGAGACGCACGTCGAGGATCGCCACGTCCGGCCGCAGGGCCGGTCCCCGCGCCAGTGCGTGGCCGACCGTGCCGGCCTCCCCGACGACCTCGATGTCGGGTTCGGCGTCGAGGAGGTCGTGCACGCCCCGCCGTACCACCTCGTGGTCGTCGACCAGGAACACCCTGATCGGCGCCCGCGGTGAGAACTCCTCTGCACCCGTCATGCCGGCCCCCTGCCGTGTGTCGCTGCCCTGACGTCCCGTGTCCCGGTGATCCTCACCCACCAGGGCCGGGCGCGCCAGGGCCGAACGGACCCATCGGAACGGGGCGGGCCCATCAGGGGACGTCGATGCGCCGGCCGGTGATCGCGGCCGCGTCGATCCGTACCCACTCGCTGCGGTCGTCGTCGCCCGGCCACGGGCCGCTGTACGCCCGTCGGGCGAGGTGCCGCACGGCCTCCGGGTCCTCGACGTGCCTGGCCGGGCCCCGTACCAGGACGCTCCAGCCCTGGCTGAGCGCCTCGTCCACGTGGTCCACCTCGAAGACGACCTCCGTTCCGGTGACCTCGGCCGGCCCGGAACCGGGGGCGGTCCTGAAGACAACGGAACCGTCGACCACGCTGTAGTTCACGGGCAGGATGGCCTCGCGGCCGGGAGCGGTCACTGCGATCCGGCCCACGCCGTGGCCGTTCAGGCGCGACCAGCATTCCTCGGGGGAGAGCTCCACCAGGCGTGCGTGCGATGAGGCGCGCCCGAGGCGGCCGGGCGGAAGGTCGGCCTCCCCTCCGTTGAGCGCCACGACCGTGGTGTCCAGGGCGGCCGCGAGCGTTCCCAGCGTTCCCGGACCGGGAGCGGCCGTGGACTGCTCCTCGATGAACCGCAGGTAACTGGTGGCCATGCCGGCCCGGGCCGCGACTTCCTCACGGGTCAGACCCAACTCGTCGCGCCGCTTCGCCACACGGCGCCCCATGTCACCAGGGGCGGCCGGATACGGATTCGGTGCCATGCTGCTCACGTCCTTGGTCCCGAGGATCTGAGAGACCGCGCACTGCCGCGTGCGGGTCGGACCCTTACGATCGTCGCCCATCGGCGGCTCCGGAGACAGGGCCGAACGGGCCCGGCAGCCGGTGAGAACGGCCTGCCCGGCCCACCCGGGCGGCCTCTTCGGCCCCTGCTCCTCAACCCCGCCCCCGTGCGACCGTCGCCGCAGGGAAAGGGGGCGTGGCCATGAGCGGTCGGGTGATGTTCTGGCGGTGGCGGCGCAATTCGATGCGACGCGGAACGGATGTCGCGGAGGCGTGGACGGGAGTGGCGGCGGCGGTCCTGATGGCCGTCGGTGGTCCCGCCGCGGGGGTCGCTTCCGCGGTCGCCGTGGAGCACGACGCACTGCACCAAGGTGACGGCATGCGCCAGGTGACGGCAGTCCTCACCGAGGACGCGGCGGACGCGGTGGAGAACTCCTACACGGGGTCCTCCGGTACGGTGCGGGCCACCGTGCGGTGGACCGCCCCGGACGGTGTCGCGCACGTCGGCAGCGCTCGCGTGGAGCCGAACAGCCGGACGGGGTCCACCACACCCGTCTGGGTGGACCGGCACGACGAGATCAGGGAACCACTGCTCACACCGGTGCAGGCGGAGGTGCAGGGGCAGGTGTTCGGTGTCTTCGCCGCCACCGGCGCGGGCGGGCTGGTCCTGGCAGGACGCTGGGCCGTCCGGCTGCGGATCGACCGTCATCGGGCGGCGGCGTGGGAGCGGGAGTGGGCCGAAGTGGAACCCTCGTGGGGCCACCGGCGGGCATGATCACCCCCAACGCCCGGGGTGCTTCCGGTGTGCTTCAGTCCCACACGGCGTTGACGACGCCCTCCACGGCTCGGGCGAACCGTGACGCCACAGGGACCAGCGACGGGTCTCCCGGCGCGCCGGAGAAGTGGACGACGCCCTCCTCGACGCGTGCCCGTACCGGTGAGGGCTCGCCGGGGAAGAGGTACCCGGCGATCTCGCGGTTGACCTCCTCGGCGATCTCCTCGTCCGGACGCAGGAAGACCTTCAGCAGGTCGCCGCGGCTGACGATGCCGCACAGCATGCCCTCGGCGTCGATGACCGGCAGCCGCTTGACGTTCCGGAACGCCATGGCGCGCGCCGCCTGGGCCAGCGTGGCGTCGGCGTGCACGCACACGGCGGGGGCGCTCATCAGCTCGTCGGCGGTGGTGGCGCCGGCCTTGCACAGATCCGGCAGGCGCCGCATCTGCTCGTTGCGGGAGGGAGCGCTGTCGCGGTACTCCTCCTTGGGCAGCAGGTCGGCCTCGGACACCAGGCCGACTACCCGACCCTCGCCCTCCAGCACGGGGAGTGCACTGACCTTCCACCGCTCCATGGTCGTGACGATCTCCTTGAACGAGGCGTCCCGGCCAACGGCGACGACGGAACGGGTCATCACGTCGCTGACGATGTGCGGACTGCCGTGCATCGGTCCCTCTCCTCCTGGCGGGCGGAAGCCGGTCAGTGCGCGGTTCCGCTGCCGGCAGGACCGTAGAGGTCCAGCAGACGGGTGCGGGTCTGCAGCAGGCGGTGCGCGACGATCTCCGCCACCCGGCGGGACACGGCCCGGCCGAAGGCAGGGTCGGCCTCGCACAGCGCCCGCACGATCGTGGCGTCGTACTCCGTCGCCCGCACCGGGCTCTGCGCCTGGGCGCCCAGATGCCAGCTGTACGGAGGGAACAGCCACGACCAGCCGAGAAGGTCGCCGTGTCCGAGAGTCTCCAGCACGGCGGGGCGGCGCCCGGGGACGTGGAGGTCGAGTGCGACAGATCCGGTGTGGATGATCCAGAACCTGTCGGCTCGTTGCCCCTCCTCGAAGATCCGGGTCCCGGCCGGGAAGGACACCTCGCGGCCGAGTTCCGTCAGGCGCTGTCGCGCCTGGGCCGGCAGTACGTCGAGCAGGCCATTCGTCGTGGCGGTGGTCATCACCGGCACCTCCGTCCTGAGGACCGTCCACACGACGTGACGGGGGACGACCGGGCGGCCCGTCGGCGGCCCTCGTCCTCAGGCTGCACCCCGGCACCCTCCGCCCGCAGGGGCCTACCGGCCCCATGTCCTGGCCCGCCCGGTACCGAAGGCGGGTGCACGTCGGTGAGCCACCGCTGACCAGGGGGTCCGGAGGTCAGCCGATGGGGACCAGGACGACGGGGCAGTGCGCGTGCTGGAGCACCGCGTGGGTGACCGGTCCCAGGCGCATGCCGAGCGGGCGGTCCTGGCGGCGATGGGCACCGACCACCACCACGTCCGCCGCGCGGCTCGCCTCCACAAGCGCGGCGGCGGCGTGTCCCGGAACGGAGTCCACCCGCACGGCGACATCCGGAAAGCGTTCGGTCAGCTTTGACACGACGAACCGGGCCAGTTCCTTGTGCTGCCGTGCCTGGGAGGCCAGGTCCTGGCGGTGGGACGTGGGCCACTCTCCCATGGAGATGTGCGGGTGGGTCCAGGCATGGAGGACCCTCAGCCGTGCGGCGCGTCGTTCGGCCTCCTCGAACGCGAACAGGGCGGCCTCGGCGTCGCTTTCGTCCTCCAGGCCGAGCAGCACCTTGTCGTGCAGCAGCCCCCGTCGGACGGCCGCGTCCTCGCCGCGGACGACCATCAGCGGACCAACGGTGTGGGCGGCCACCCGCAGGCTGACGGAGCCCAGGAGCAGGCCGGCGAAACCGCCACGGCCTCTGGTGCCGACCACGGTCAGGGTCGCGGTCCGGCCCAGGCGCACCAGCGCCGAGGCCGCCGGCTCGGCAGCCTGCTCCAGTGCGACGGACAGCCCCGGATGCCGGTCCTCCACGCGTCTGGCGGCCAAGTCCAGGACCGTACGGGCCGCTTCGCCCGGCGGGCGCTCGCCATCGGCCTCCAGGCCGAATCCGACCTCGCCCGGATCGGGCCACGGCAGACCGAGCACGATCCGCAGGGCGGCGTCCCGCCGGTGTGCCTCGTCGGCCGCCCGGTCCAGGGCGCGCACGGCAGGGTCCGATCCGTCGACCCCCACGACGACCTCCCCGTGTGGTACGCGGGGCGGCCCCGCTGCGTATCCGCGGCCCGTCATGCCCCGCCTCCCTTGGTCGTCATGTCAGCCCACCACGATGCGGCGGCCCGTCACGGTCGCCGGTGTGATGCGCACCCACAGGTCGCGGTCCCCGCCGGCCCACGGCCCGGTGTACGCCTGTTCGTTGAGCCGCCGGACGCCCGCGGGGTCGGTGACGGTGTGCGCCATCCCGCGGACGAGGACGCTCCAGCCCTGGCTCAGGGCGTCGTCCACCTCGTCGACCTCGAAGGCGCACTTGGTGTCAGAGGCCTCCGCGGGGGTGGCGGCCGGCGAGGTGCGGAAGGCGATCGTGCCCTGGTCGACGCTGTAGTTGACCGGTACGACGGTGAGTCCCTCGGGCATGGACAGGGCGAGCCTGCCCACCCCGTGAGAGGACAGCAGTCTCCAGCACTCCTCACCGCCCAGTTCCACCAGTTCGGCGCGGCCTGCGGCCTGCCCGCGCCCCGACGGCAGATCGGCCTCGCCACCGCTGAGCGCGGAGACGCTGGTGTCCAGCGCCATGGCCAGGCCACGCAGTGTCGCGATGCCGGGAGCTGCGGTGGAATCCTCCTCCACGTACTGCAGATAGCCAGGGGCGATGCCCGTACGGGCCGCCACTTCCTCCCGCGACAGGCCCAATTCCTCACGGCGCATCGTGATGCGCCGGCCGATGTCCCCGGGCACGGTGGCTGGGGAGTGCTTCGTCATGACCGTCGGTCCTTTCCTCAGAGCTCAGTCGGTGAGCGCCATCGCCGAGTGGTGCGGGCCGCCGAGCACGACCTTGAGCGCCGCGGCGTCGGCCGCCCGGCCGAACACGGCGTAGGCCTCCTCCATGTCCTGGAGTTCGAAGGTGTGGGTGACGAGGGAAGCGGCCGGAGGCGTCCGGAAGCCATCATGCGCAACAGCACCGGGGTCGAGTACGTGTCCACCAGCCCCGTGGTGATGGTCACGTTCCTCCTCCACAGGTCCTCCAGGTGAAGGGTGGCCCGGCGCGCCGTGGACGCCGACGTTGGCCGGATGGCCGCCCGGCCGGACGATGCGCGCGCACGGTTCGAAGCTCTCGGGAACACCCACCGCCTCGATCACCACGTCGGCGCCGAGTCCCTCGGTCAGGTCGAGGACCAGCCGCTCGGGCTGCTCACCGGCGTTGGCGACCGCGTCCGCGCCCAGGCGCTTGGCCGCGTCCAGACGGGTCTCCGCCAGGTCGATAGCGATGATCCGGTCGGGGGAGTACAGACGCGCCGTGGCGATCGCGGCCAGTCCGATCGGCCCGCTGCCGACGACGGCGACCGTGTCGCCGGGCCGGACGCGGCCGTTGAGGACGCCCACCTCGTAGGCCGTGGGGAAGATGTCGGCGAGCAGCACCGCGTCCTGACTGCGCACCGAGGCGGGCAGCGGGTGCAGGCGGACGTCGGCGAACGGTACGCGCACGTACTCGGCCTGGGTCCCGTCGATCAGGTGCCCCAGTACCCAGCCTCCGCCGCCGACGCACTGCCCGTAGGCTCCCTCGCGGCAGAATCGGCACCGGCCGCACCCGCAGATGCAGGAGATCAGCACCCGGTCGCCGGGACGCACCGTCGTGACAGCGGTACCGGTTCCGACGACTTCGCCCACCGCTTCGTGACCCAAGACGGTGCCGGGGCGCACGTCGTGCGCGTCACCCTTGAAGATGTGCAGATCGGTTCCGCAGACGGTGACCGCGCCGACGCGCACGATCGCGTCGCCGGGGTCCTTGACCTGCGGATCCGGCACCTCCTGCCAGCGGGCCTGCCCGGGCCCCTGGAAAACCCACGCCTTCACGGCCTTCCCTCCTTCGGACGGAGTCGTGTCCTGCCGTCAAGGTGTGGCGCGGCGCCAGGCGTCCGCCTAGGCCGGCCGGGCCAGTCGAGGAGGCCGACCGGTCGCCTTGGGGGAGCCTCACACGCGGCTCGACGTGAGGTCGAAGCGCACGTCCACGACACCCTCGACGGAGCGCACCATCCGTGCCACGACCGGGACCAGCGACCGGTCGGCGAGCAGGCCGCTCACCGTCACGATTCCCTCGGTGACTTCGACGTCCACCAACTGCCACGCGCCCGGCAGGACTTCGCCCGCGAGGATGTCCCGCACGTCACGGGCGATGTACTCGTCAGTCCGGAGGAACACCTTGAGCAGGTCGCCGCGGCTCACCACGCCGCGCAGCGTTCCGTCGGCGTCGACCACGGGCAGTCGTTTCACGTGGTGCAGCGCCATCGTCCGTGCCGCCTGCGCCAGGGGGGCGTTCTCGCGCACGGTGACCGCCGGGGCCGTCATCAGCTGCTCGGAGGTGACCGCGGCCGCCTTGTCCGGGCCCGCGCCGATCGGCGGGGCGACGTCCTCGCGGTGTTCCTCCTTGCGCAGCAGATCCGCCTCGGAGACCACGCCGACGACCCGGGTGCCGTCGGCCACCACAGGTAGCGCGCTTACCTTCCACTGTTCCAGGGTCCGCACGATCTCCTTGAAGGACGTGCCCAGGGCCACCGCGACGACCTTGCGTGTCATCACGTCGCTCACCGTCGCCGGTTGCAGGTTGGCGTTCATGGCCGCCTCCTTCGACGAGGGACGGAAAACCTCCCGCACCCAGTCTGGGACGCGCCGGTAACCGCCGCCATTGGGCCACCCGGCCCCGTGGACGGGCCCAACGCCCCCTGCCGTCGTACAGAGCCGCGGCGGTCTGCCGGACGAAGGGAAAGCCCGACCGAGGGAGGCTGACATGCTGCGAGACCGGCAGTTCACCCGCCCGGGCCCGATGCGTACCCGAAGCGGCTGCGAGATCTCCGTGTCCCGAGTCGATCCCGTCGAGCGCCCTGTCGGGACGGGGCGGATCGGCCTTGACGTTGCACGGTCGTCCTGCGACCAATGGCGCGGCCGGGCGAGCCTCACCCCTGCCGAGGCCCGCCACCTGGCCGCGATGCTGACGGCCCAGGCCCGCGCCGTCGAGCGGGAAGCCCTGCGCGACGCGGATGACCGGGGCGACCTTCCCGTGGAGGTACGCCGGGTGGAAGGCGATCACTACGCCACCGTCGTACGCGGGCACCGGATCGACACCGACCAGCCGCTCGGCGGCCCGGGGACGGACCGGGGACCCACCCCGGTAGAGCTGTTCGTGGCGTCCCTCGCGTCATGCGTCGCCCATTACGCCGGGCGCTACCTGGACCGGCACCACCTGCCGGGCGATGAACTGCGGGTCGGCGCCCGCTTCACCAAGGCACCCGGCGCGCGGATCAGTGCGGTCGCCCTTCGGCTGACGGTCCCCCCTCTGCCGCCCGAACGCGACGCCGGACTGCTGGCCGTGGCGCGGCACTGCACGATCCACAACACCTTGTCGGCACCACCCGAGGTGACCTTCGACCTCACCACCGCCGTCGGGAGCGCACCGTGAAGGTCTCCGAGTTCATGAACGCGCCCGTCGTCACCGTGCAGCCCGGCACCCCGGCGCGGCAGGCCGCCCTGCGGATGGAGGACGCCGGGGTCGGATCGGTACTGGTCGCTCGCGCGGATCGCCTGCTGGGTATCGTCACCGACCGTGATCTGGTCGTACGCTGCCTGGCGCAGGGTGGCGACCCGGACATGCCGGTGTCCGAGCTGATGTCGGCCCCCGTGACCACGCTGGACGTCACCGACGACCTCGCGGACGCCTACCGGACGTTCCGCCGCTGCGGCGTGCCCTGCCCGTGCTGGACGGGCACCGGCTCGCAGGGTTGCTCACCGTCGACGATCTCTTCCTCGACCTCTTCCAGCACCTGGCCGATCTCCTGGGACCCGTGGCCTGGACGGTACTGAAGGAACCGCCCGAGGACGGCACGGCAGGGCTGGCGGCGTCCGGACCCCCGGCCTGGCCGGGGTGATCGCACCACCGCGACCGGGGAAGCGCCGACGGCGGAGAGGTGATCCCGTGGGACCCGCAATCCACCACGACACGGCTGTGGCCCGAAAAGGGCTCTCACAGGAAGATGCGGAACGACGACTCGCCCGCTACGGCGGGAACGAGGTGGCTCCGCGCCCGCCGACCCCGCTGTGGCGCCGCGTGGCACAGCAGATGAAGGACCCGCTGATCCTGGTCCTGGTCGTGGCCGCCGTCCTCACCCTCGCCACGGGCGACTTCCCGGACGCCTGCGTCATCTTGCTCGTCATCACCGTCAACACGGCCGTCGGCGTGGCGCAGGAGGTCCGTGCCGAACAGGCTGTCGCCGCACTGACGGCTCTCAGCGCACCCGCCGCCCGTGTGGTCCGCGACGGTGAGGAGCGTCGGGTGCCGGCGGTGGAGGTGGTGCCGGGCGACGTGGTGCTGCTGGGGGAGGGTGACATCGTTCCCGCGGACGGCGAGGTGACGGAGGCCGCGGCGCTACTGGTGGACGAGTCGTCGATCACGGGCGAGTCCGTTCCGGTGGACAAGGACGCCGGTGGCTCGACGGCGTCGGGCACTGTCGTCGTCCGCGGCCGGGGCACGGTCGTCGTGACCGCGACGGGAGCCGCGAGCGCGACCGGCCGCATCGCCTCGCTTTTGGGTACGGCGCCCGCGCTGACCCCGCTGCAGCGCAGGCTCGCCGGTTTCGGACGGGTCCTCGCCGCCGTCACCGTGGTGCTGTGCGCCGTGGTGCTGACCATCGGGCTGCTGCGAGGGCAGCCGGTGGAGCTGATGGTCGTGGCGGCGATCAGCCTGGCCGTCGCGGCCGTACCCGAGTCCCTGCCCGCCGTCGTGACGCTCGGGCTGGCCCTCGGCGCCCGGCGGATGGCCGCCCGGAACGCCATCGTGCGCCACCTGCCGGCGGTGGAGACGCTGGGTTCCGTCACCGTCCTCGCCACGGACAAGACCGGCACCCTCACCGAGGGCCGCATGGTCGCCGAACGGTTCTGGACCCCTGAGGGCGAGGCCGAGGCTCGTGGCAAGGGCTACGAACCGGCGGGGAGCCTGGTGCGGGACGGCCGGGCCGTCACCCCCGACGATGCGCCTGATCTGGCCCGACTGCTGCGCGCCGCCGTACTGTGCAACGACGCCGGGCTGGAGCCCTCGGCCGGCGCGGACGGTGCGACGACCTGGCATGCCCTGGGCGACCCCACCGAGGCTGCCCTCCTCGTCGCCGCGGCACGGCTGGGCCTGGACCGCGAGGCACTCCTACGGGAGCTGCCACGCGTGGACGAGGTTCCGTTCGACAGCGGCCGCAAACGCATGACCACCGTTCACCGTGGACCAGTCGACGGTTGCCTCGTGGTGTCCAAGGGCGCACCGGAGGTCATGCTGCGGGCCGAAGTCCTCGACGACGCGCTTCCCGTGCTCGCTGCGGCCGCCGGTCGTGCAGAGGAGTTGGCGCGCCAGGGGTACCGTGTGCTCGCCGTGGCGGCTGCCGACCACGGCCCGCGGTCCTCGACCGGCGCCCCTGGCGACTGGGAGTCCGTCGGGCTGTCGCTGCTCGGTCTCGTCGCCGTCCTCGACCCGCCACGGCCCACCGCCGCGGGAACCGTGGCAGCCTGCCGCACCGCCGGGGTCGTCCCCGTCATGATCACCGGGGACCATCCGCTGACCGCGGGCGCCGTCGCGGGTCGCCTCGGCATTCTCGACGGCAGCCGCGTGACCACCGGAGACCGGATCGACCACGGCCTCGTGGGCGATCCCACCGGCACCCGGGTGTACGCCCGTACCACCCCCGAGCAGAAACTCGACATCGTCCAGGCATGGCGCCGCAGCGGTCACGTCGTCGCCATGACCGGCGACGGCGTCAACGACGGCCCGGCTCTGCACCACGCCGACATCGGCGTCGCCATGGGACGCCGCGGCACAGAGGTGGCACGGCAGGCCGCCGATCTCGTCCTGGCCGACGACGACCTGGGCACAGTGGTCTCCGCCGTGGAGGAGGGCCGCCGGGTCTACGCCAACGTCCGCCGCTTCCTGCTCTACGCCCTGTGCGGGGGCATGGCCGAGATCCTGGTCATGCTCCTCGGCCCCTTCCTGGGCATGCCACTGCCGCTGCTCCCGGCCCAGATCCTGTGGATCAACCTGCTCACCCACGGCCTTCCCGGGGTGGCACTGGGCGCCGAGCCGGCCGACCCTGCGGTCATGCGCCGGCCGCCCCGCCCGCCGGGCGAAAGCGTACTCGGCGCCGGGCTGTGGCCGCGGATCCTGCTGATGGGCTGCTTCGTCACCGTCCTCACGCTGCTCACGGGCATGTGGGCGCACGACACCGGGCGTCCGTGGCAAAGCATGGTCTTCCTCGTCCTCGGGGCCACCCAGCTCGGAATCGCCCTGGCATCCCGGGCCCGCCACGGCAGTTGGGCCAATCCCTTCCTGCTGGTCGCCGTCGCGACAGCCCTCGCCCTGCAGATCGCGGGCGTCTGTCTGCCCCTGCTGCGCGCGCTGCTGGGCACGGAACCGCTCTCGGCCGGAGACCTCGGCATCGCGTGCGGTCTGTCGGCCCTCGGCTACCTGGCGATGCGCCTGCAGGCACGGCTCTTTCCCGCGTCGTCGACGGACCCGCGGAGGCCGTCGGGCGCGCGTGGGTCCGCGTGGTCGCCGCTCAGGCGACGTGGGCGCTGAATCCCGGCGTTCGCCAGGTTCGGCCGTCGGGCAGGATGGCCAGCGCCTCGTACCCGTCCAGCCCCTCCAGCCAGGCACGGGATCCCTTGCCACGTGCGAAGGCCGCGGTGGCGTAGGCGTCGGTCATCGTCAGGCCCGGCCCGATGAGGGTGATGGACGCCAGGGCGGTGGCGGGGGTGCCGCCGTGCGGGTCGAGGATGTGGGCGCCGCGTTCCGCGGTGCCCGAGGTCGCGATGGCCAGGTCGCCGCTCGCGGACACGACGGCGGCCGGCGCTCCCGGGTGAAGCGGGTCGGCAATGCCGATGCGCCAAGGTGTGCCCGGGGCCGCCTGGCCCCGGAGGCGGACGTCGCCGCCCCCGTTCACGCAGGTGTGGTGTGCCCCGGCCTCGTGGAGCATCCGGGAGGCGTTCTCGGTGGCCCACCCCTTGACGAGACCCGAGGGGTCGAGGGTGCAGCCGGCCGTGATGCTGAACCAGCCGTCCGTCTCGTGGGTCGCCCGGGCGCACAGCTCCAGCACGTCGCGCACCTCGCCCGGACAGTCATCGAGGCCGATCTCGCCGCGGCCGAGCCTGCTGACGGCGCTGTCGGGCCGGTACGTGGAGAACACGGCGTCCACGGTGTGCAGATGGCGGACGGCACGGTCGAGGGCATCGCGGACGGCGCAGGTGGCCCGGTCCCGGACGTCGAAGGAGAAGACGGTGCCCATCACGTGTTCGACGTGGTGCAGTCCGCGGGCGGGGTCACGCACGGGCCTGGTCCAGAGCACTCTGCAGGGACCGGACGTAGCCCTGGCTGGTGTAGCTCGCCCCGGACACGGCGTCGATGCGGGCGCTCTGGGCGCCGAGGGCCTCCTGCGTCAGGCGGGGCAGGGCGTAGGCGGCGATCTGCCGGTCCCTGCCGTTCTCGTCCGGCGCCTGGAGGACCCGGACGGCGGTGATCCTTCCGTCGGCGAGCGTGGCCGCCACCTGCACCGTCCCGTAGGGGGTGTCGACGGGCGCACCGGTGAAGGTGCCGTTGGCGGCGCCGTGGCCGCCAGGGGACGCCTGCTCCGACCGCTGGGGCGTGGGCGAGGCAGCCGAGGGATCCGGACCGCCTGCCACGACGGACGGCTGGTGGGGTTTGAGGAAGAGCATCCCGGCGATGAGGGCACTGGTCCCGGTGGTGGTGAGCACGGCGCGACGCATGCGGTGGTTCTCCTCAGAACGCGAACGACTCGTGGTGGATGCGGCGGGCGGGCACTCCCGCCTCGCGCAAGGCCCGCACCGCGGCTTCCGTCATGGGCGGCGGGCCGCAGAGGTAGACGTCGTGACCGGCCAGTCCGGGGACGAGGGCGGACAGTGCCTGCGCGGTCAGGGGGGAGTGGTAGCGAGCGGGGTCGTCCACCACGTAGTGGACCGTGGCGCCGCGCCTGTGCGCTATCGCGTCGAGTTCGCCGCGCAGGGCGAGGTCTTCCGGACGGCGTGCCCGGTAGACGAGGGTCACCGGGCCGGGCAGGGTCTCGAAGAGAGTCCGCAGCGGGGTGATGCCGACACCTCCCGCCAGCAGGAGGACCTTCGACGCGGTGCGACGGTCCGCGGTGAACGCGCCGTAGGGGCCTTCCGCCCACACGCGGGTGCCCGGGGTCAGCCGGGCCAGGGCGCCGCTGTGGCCGCCCGCGGACTTCACGGTGATGCGCAGGTGCCGAGGGTGGGCCGGGGCGGACAGGGAGTACGGGTTGGCGGTCCACCACAGCCCGCGGGTGAGGAAGCGCCAGCGCAGGAACTGTCCCGGCGCACCCGCCAGCTCGTCCAGGTGCTCACCGGTGAGGTGGACGGACACGATCCCGGGTGCCTCCGGGTGGACGGCGACGACCGTGAGCCCGTGGCGGAGGCCGCGCCGGAGCGGGACGGCGAATCGGTACCAGGCGACCAGGACGGCGGCGCCGAGGTAGAGGGCGTACCAGGCGGTCTGGGCTGCCCGGTTCCCGACGAAGTCCGCTCCGTTGGACAGCTGGTGCCCGAAGGCGAGGAAGACCGCGAGGTAGGTGGCGAAGTGCAGGTAGTGCCAGGTCTCGTAGCTCATCTTCCGGCGGGCCGCACGCGCGGAGACCGCACCCGTGGCGACGAACAGCAGGAATCCGGCGGTGCCCTTGAGGAGGTCCGGATAGTCCAGGACGAATGTCGTGGTCTGTCCCACGAAGGAGGCGTGCGAGGCGGCGGCGTAACCCCAGATGATCAGCAGCGTGTGGGCCAGGGCCAGGGAGACGGTGCAGCGTCCGCCCCAGGCGTGCCAGCGGGCGAGCCGGTCGGTTCCGACACTGTGGTCGAGGAGGGGCGCGCGAGCCATCAGCACGAGCAGGACCGCGCAGGCGTATCCGGCGAGGAGGCCCGTGATGCGGCCCGCACCGGTCAGCCACCCCGCCGGACCGACGACGGAGGTGGTGTCGGACCACCACAAGGCCAGCACTCCCGCGGCGCCCGCCCAGATCGCGAGCGGCGCGAGCACCGGGACGAGGCTGCGGCGCGGCCGCCGGTGGCGCAGTCCGCGACCGGCGTGGGCGGTGGTGGAGGTGGCGGCCATGAGGCTCCCAGGAGCGTGATCGTCGTCGGGCGCCCCCAGCATCGGCATCGAACCTCTGCGTTTCCTCTGATCCGGGCAGCTCAGCGGGAACTCAGAGGAGACGCAGAGGTTTCCGGGGCCGCCGTGGCGACGTGTGCGAGGGATGCTGTACTCACCATGGAAGAGAACGGCACACCACCCCCCGGCATGCACCGTCCCGACGGGAGCCCGGTGCGCATCCTGGTCGTCGACGACGAGCCCGATGTCACCGACGTGCTCTCCGCCGCTCTTGCCGGAGAGGGCTGCCGGGTACGGACGGCCGCAGACGGGGCGTCCGCGCTCGCGACCGCCCGCGACTTCCGCCCCGACGCGGTCGTCCTGGACTGGATGCTGCCCGACGTCGACGGCCTGCACGTCCTGCGCGAGCTGCGGCGCGACGCCGACCGCGTGTGCGTGCTGTTCCTGACGGCTCGCGACGCGGTCGAGGACCGCGTCGCCGGCATCACGGCGGGCGGCGACGACTACGTGACCAAGCCGTACAGCCTGGAGGAGGTCATCGCGCGGCTGCGCGGTCTGCTCCGCAGGGCTGGGATGACCGCCGCCACCGACCTGGACCGGCTGGTCGTCGGTGACCTCACGATGGACGAGGAGGCCCGGGAGGTCCGCCGTGGCGGGACCCTGATCGAGCTGTCCCGGACGGAGTTCGAGCTGCTGCGGTTCCTCATGCGCAACCCGCGCCGGGTGCTGTCCAAGAGCCAGATCCTCGACCGGGTCTGGGCGTACGACTTCGGCGGCCAGGCCCATGTCGTCGAGCTCTACATCAGTTATCTCCGCAAGAAGATCGACGCGGGACGTTCCCCGATGATCCACACGGTCCGCGGCGTCGGATACGTCCTGAGGTCCGAGGCCCCATGAGACGACTCCCTCCCCGCACCCTGCGGGGTCAGCTCACCGCCGGGCTCCTCGTCCTGCTGGCGGTGGCGTGTGCGGCCGTGGGCGTCACCACCGTCCTCGCGCTCAAGGGATTCCTGCTGGGACGACTGGACGAGCAGTTGACGGCGACCGGGGGGCGCTTCGCGGCCAGTCTGGAGCACGAGAGGACGCCCGACGCGGACAACCGCCCCGACACCAGGGGGCAGGCCGACGCGACCTTCGGCGCCCGACTCCTCGGAGGCGACGTCACCCATGCCGCCGTGGTCGACGACGCGGCCGACCGCCCCCTGGCGCTCTCCGCCGGAGACCGACGCGCCCTGGGAGGTGTCCCGGTCGACGGGAGGGGGCACAGCATCCGCATCGCCTCGCTCGGCGCCTACCGCGTCACGGCGGTACGCGGCGACGACGGCGACGTCCTGCTCACCGGACTTCCGCTGCACCCCGTCGAAGCGACGCTGCACCGCCTCGAAGCCGTGGAGGCCGTGGTCTTCGGCGCGGCCCTCCTCGCCACCGGAGTCGCGGGGACGTTGTGGGTACGGGTGAGCCTGCGACCCCTGCACCAGGTCACCGAGCACGCGTCCGGTGTCGCACGCCTGCCCCTGGCCACCGGCGAGGTCGCCATGCCGCGGCCCCTGCCGGACACCGACCCCCGCACCGAGGTCGGCCAGGTCGCCGCCGCGCTCAACCACATGCTCGGGCACGTGGAGGACGCCCTGGTCCGGCGTCAGGCCGGCGAGGAGCGACTCCGCCACTTCGCCGCCGACGCCAGCCACGAACTGCGGACCCCCGTCGCGAACATCAGGGGCCACGCCGAACTCGCCCTTCGCCATCGGGGCCCTGTCCCCGCCGAGATCCGCCACGCCCTCGATCGCATCCAGTCCGAGTCGCAGCGCATGACGCACCTCGTCGACGACCTCCTGCTCCTGGCCCGTCTCGATGCGGGTCGCCCACTCGAGCACGAGGAGGTCGACCTGACCCGGCTCGTCCTCGACGCCGTCGACGACGCCCGCGCCGCGGGACCGGGCCACCGCTGGTTCCTGGACCTTCCCGAGGAGCCCGTCGTGGTGTCCGGAGACGGCCATCGTCTACAGCAGGCCCTCGGGAACCTCCTGGCCAACGCCCGCACGCACACTCCGGCCGGTACGGAAGTGACGGTTGCCCTCTCCTCGGACGCGGACGGCGCACGTCTCACCGTCAGCGACGACGGGCCCGGGATCCCGGCGGAACTCCAGCCCGAGGTCTTCACCCGCTTCGTCCGTGCCGACCAGGCCCGTTCGCGGAGCACGGGCAGTACCGGCCTCGGACTCGCGATCGTCCACGCGATCGTCACCGCCCACCACGGTGCCGTCGAGGTCACCAGCCGCCCCGGGCACACCGAGTTCCGGGTGTCGCTCCCCGCTCGCTCCGGCTGACCACGTGCCGGCCGACGAGCCGCCCGTCTCACTGGACGGCCGCGTGAATCTCCTGTTCGGTCGCGGAGTGGGAGACCACGAGCAGTTCGTCGCCGGGCCGCAGCACCATCTGCGGCGTCGGCACGGTGGGCCGGCCCTCGCGGACCACGGTGGCGATCACGCTGCCCTCCGGCAGGACCACCTCGGCCAGCGGGCGGCCGGCGGCCCGGGACGCGGCGCTGATGGCGGTCTCGATGACGTTGACCCCTGCCTTGCTCAGCCGCAGCAGGGCCACGGTGTCGGTGGCTCCCGTGGCCTCCTCGATCAGCGAGATCAGCGGCGTGGCGGCGGGCACCGCGCTGTCCACCCCCCACGTGCCGTCGAACAGCCAGGCGTTCTCCTCGTCGTTGACGCGGGCGGCCACGCGCGGGACGCCGAAGTGGCGTTTGGCCAGGAGGCTGACGATGAGGTTGTCCTCGTCCTCCCCGGTGGTGGCGATGACCAGATCGGCGTTGAGCGCGCCCGCGTGTTCGAGCAGGTCCGGGTCGCACGCGTCGCCGGTCAGCATCCGGACGGCGAGTCGCGGGCCGAGTTCGGCGGCGCGTGCCTCGTCCCGTTCGAGGACGGTCACGTCGTACCGTGCGGCGGCGAGCACTTGGGCTATCTGGGCGCCGAGCCGTCCGGCGCCCGCCACGATCGCTCTCATGTCCCGAGCTCCTTGTCGAGGAAACCGCGCAGGCGACCGAGGGCCGTGGTGGCGACGGTGAAGGTGACCACGTCCCCGGGCTCGGCCAGCGTGTGGCGAGAGGGAACGAGCGAGTGCCCGCCGCGGGTGACCTCCGCGACACGGATCTCGCCGTCGACCTCGAACACCGACAGTGGGCGGCCGGTGAGGTAGTCGGGCAGGCTGGAACGGACGAGCAGTGTCTCGCCGTCGCCGAACCCCAGTTCCGGCGCGAGGTGCCGGTGCAGCAGAAGGCGGTGCAGGCGGTCGACGGTCCAGCTGACGCTGCTGATGGTGCGGATGCCCAGGCCCCGGTGGACCTCGGCCCTGCGCGGGTCGTCGACCCTGGCAAGGACGACGGGCACCCGGTACGTCTGCCTCGCCACTCGCGCGGTGACGATGTTGCCGTTGTCCCGGCCGGTCACCGCCAGCAGCGCGTCGGCGTGTCCGACGCCCGCCGCGTCCAGCACCGCGCGGCTGTAGCCGTTGCCCTCGAGGAAGTGCCCGGCGAAACCCTCACGAAGGGCTTTCCGGGCCTGCGGACGACGGTCGACCACCCAGATGTCGTGGCCCTCGGCGGTGAGGCGCAGGGCCAGCGCGGAACCAACCCGCCCGCAGCCCACGATGATCACCTTCATGCCCCCGCCCCTTCCCGTCGCCCCGCGCCAGGCAGTGGCCGGAAACGCCGCAGCCACCACTTGCGCAGTTCCTCGGCGGCCAGCGGCAGTGCGCCGAACGCGGCGAGCACGGCCCAGTCGGCGGCGTCCAGCGGCGCGGTGTGGAACACGGCCTGCAGGAAGGGCAGATAGGAGATCGCCGCCATAGTGGCGACCCCCAGCAATCCCGCGGCGATGAGCGCGGGGTTGGACCACAGGCCGATGCGGAAGACGCTCTCGCGGTCGGTGCGCACCGCCTGGGCGTTGAAGAACTGGCTGACGACGATGCCCGCCTGGACCATGGTGATCGCCTCCCGGTAGACCGGGTTGCCGGCGGTGAAGTCCGCGTAGGGGACGCCCGCGGAGTTGACGTGCCAGAAGAACACCGCGCACACCCCCAGCGCCTGGATGCTGCCGAGGAACAGGAAGCGGCGGACCACTGCCGCGGAGAACAGCGGTTCGCGCCGGGAACGCGGCGGTCGGTCCATCACATCCGGCTCGGGGGGCTCGGCGCCGAGCGCGAGCGCGGGCAGCACGTCCGATCCCAGGTCGATGGCGAGGATCTGCACGGCGGTGATCGGCACGAGCGGGAACCCCACGAAGGTCGCGACGAGGATCGGGACCAGCTCGGCGACGTTGTGGCTGAACAGGTAGACCAGGAACTTGCGGATGTTGCGGTAGACCGAGCGGCCCAGACGGACGGCCGCCGCGATCGACGCGAAGGAGTCGTCCAGCAGCACCATCTCGGCGGCCTCGCGGGCCACGTCGGTGCCCCCGGCTCCCATGGCCACCCCGATGTCGGCGTGTTTGAGCGCGGGAGCGTCGTTGGCGCCGTCCCCGGTGACCGCCACCACGTGGCCGGTCCCCTGCAGGGATGCGACAGCCCGCATCTTGTGCTCGGGGCTGACCCGGCACAGCAGCAGCTCGGCAGGGCGCCCCAGCAGTTCGCGCAGTGCCTCGCTGTCCATGGAGTCCAGGTCCGCGCCCGTCACCACCAAGGGTGCCGCCCCGCGGACGATCCCCACCCGCCGCGCGACCGCCTCGGCGGTCAGCGGATGGTCGCCGGTGACCATCACGACGCGGATCCCCGCCCGACGGCACGCCGTGACGGCGTCGGTGACCTCCGGGCGCGGCGGATCCTGCATGCCGGCCAGCCCCAGGAACACCAGGTGGGACTCGGCTTCCTCCTGTGATCCTGACGGCTGCCCGGGCGGCAGCGTCCGCTGTGCCACCCCCAGTACCCGCAGTCCTTGCGCGGCCATCGCGTCGTTCGCCTCGGTGATCGCTTCCCGTGCCCGGGCGGTCAGCGGCTCGGGCCCCGACTCGCCGACGGCATGCGTGCAGCGCGCGAGCAGTTCCTGCGCCGCACCCTTCACGCAGATCTGGCTGCCGCCGTCCGGGAGCGCGTTCACCGTGCTCATGACTTTGCGGTCGGAGTCGAAGGGGAACTCCGTCACCCGCGGTGTGCGCTGCTCCTCGCGGGCGGTGTCCACTCCGGCCTTGGCGGCCGCCACGAGCAGGGCGCCTTCCGTGGTGTCGCCCAGGATGCGCGTACCGCCCCGCTCACCCGGGGGCAACAGGCGTGCGTCGCAGCACAGGGCGGCCACCCGCAGGAGTTCCCGTACCGGTCCGGGATCGGTGACCGTGCCGACGGGCTCGTATCCGACGCCGGACACCTCGTGCCAGGCCCCGCGTGCCCACAGCCGGGTCACGGTCATCTCGGCCTGGGTGAGGGTGCCGGTCTTGTCGGTGCAGATCACCGTCGTCGACCCGAGCGCCTCCACCGCCAGCAGCTTCTTCACCAGCGCGTTGCGCCGGGCCATCCGCCGCACGCCGATGGCCAGCGACACCGACAACGTCGCCGGGAGTCCCTCCGGGACCAGGGCGACCATGACGCCGAGTGCGAAGACGAACGAGGCCACCACCGGCTGCCCCGACGGGATCCGGATCGCGAACAGCAGGGCTCCGATGACCAGGGCCGCCAGCGCGACCCGCCGGGCCATCGCCGCGACCTGGGCCTGCAACGGGGTCCGCTGACGGGGCGCCCGTGCCGTCAACCGGAAGATCCGGCCGAACTCGGTCGCCGCGCCGGTCGCGAAGACAACGGCCTTGCCCGAGCCGGCCACCACGTCGGTTCCCATGAACAGGCAGTCACGCGCCTGCAGCAGCGGGCCGGCCGGTACCGCCTCCGCGGTCCGCCGCACGGGCTCGCTCTCCCCGGTGAGTGCGGCGTTGTTCAGCTCGACCGCCCGTGCCTCGACGAGCCGGCAGTCGGCGGGCACCGCATCGCCCGCCTCCAGGACCAGCAGATCACCCGGCACGAGTTCCCGTACGGGCAGCGGCGCCCGCTCCCCGTCGCGCAGCACGGTGCACGTGTGCGGCACCATTGCCTGAAGTGACTCGGCGGTGCGTTCGGCCGAGTACTCCTGGGCGAAGCCGATCACGGCGTTGAGCAGCACCACCGCGGCGATGGCGAAGGCGAGCTGGAGGGTCCCTTCGTCGCGGGGCTCCTGCAGTCCGTACGCGAGGAACGTGATGGCGGAGGCGACCAGCAGCACCACTGCGAACAGATCGGTGAACTGGGACAGCAGCCGCGGCCACAGACCCCGCCCGGCTGCTGCGGGCAACTCGTTGGAGCCGTGACGTGCCAGGCGCGCTGCGGCCTCGGCGGGGGTGAGACCGCGCGGCGAGCTGCCCAGTGCCGGGAACACCTGCTCCGGGGGCAGGCAGGGCACGTCCGCCGGGTCGACGTCGTGGGCGCCCGGGGCAAGCGGAAGCCGCCGGGGGACGGCGGGGGCGGATTTCATCCGGGCCCGCCCCCGGGAAGACCGCCGGGACCGGCGGGAGGCGGCCCGTCGCGGCCCGCGACGAGTGCACCGTGTCCGATCACCTCGAACCCTGCCGGTGACCGGTCGCCTGTTCCAGTACCTCGAGCCTCTGCCGGTACTCCTTGTCGTCGATCTCGCCGCGGGCGTACCGCTCGGCCAGCAGCTCCCGCGGGCTCGGGCGCTGCCGCTCGGCGGACCGGGCCGGACCGGTATCGTGGGTGCGGCGCACCAGTACCGTCACGGCCAGGCCGACGAGCACCAGCAGCACGAGCCATCCGAGTGACATCAGGGCCCAGCCCCAGCCGTTCATGTGGCCGTAGACGAACATCGTGTCCTCCTCACAGACTGCTCAGCCGGTCGTCGGCGACGCCGTGGACCGTGGGTTCCACGGGCCGCTGATGCGTGTCGTCGAGCCGGTACGTGAGCCGGTTGACCACGGCGACCACGCCGTCGACCCGGCGGGTCAAGGCCTCTGCCAGCGCGACCTCAGTGCGGCGCTCCAGGCGGCCTTCGAGGGTGACCACCCCGTGGTGGACGCTCACCCCGATCGCGCGCGGCGCGAGCCACAGCGCCCGGACGACGACCTCGTCGACGACCTCCGCGCGGATGTCGGGGTCCGGGCGGAGGAAGACCTGGAGCAGGTCGCCACGGGTGACGATGCCGACGAGACGGTCCTCCTCGTCGACCACCGGCAGCCGGTTGACGCGGTGTTCGGCCATGGTGCGTGCGGCGACGGAGATGGATTCCCCCGCGCGTACGGTGATCGCCGGAGTGGACATCAGCTGCCCGGCGGTGCGTGCGCGGCCACGGACGGCATTCCTCCGGGCGGAGGGGGACAGCGCCGGCAGGCGCCGCCGCTAGCCCTCCTGCCGGGCCGCCTGGCGCAGCATCAGGTCGGTCTCGGAGACGACTCCGAGCACCTTGTCGTCGTCGTCGACCACGGGCAGGCCGCTGATCCGGTGCCGTGCGAGCAACGCGACGACGTCCTTGAACGGAGTGCCCTCACGGACACTGACGACGTTCGCCGTCATCAGGTGACCGGTCTTGCGGTGCTTCATCGTCGTCTCCTCCTGGCCGCGGCAGGCTCACCGAAGCCGGCGCAGGTACGGGTCATGGGCGTGCCGCGGGAGCACGCGGATGCGGACGTCGAGGGCCTCCACGCCGCCCGGGCGGGCGACCACGGGATTGAGGTCGGCCTCGGCGAGCTGCGGCAGGTCGGACGCCATCGCCGACAGCCGCAGCAGCAGTTGCTCGAGCCCCTCCAGGTCGACCGTCGTGCTGCCGCGGTGACCGAACAGCAGCGGGGCACACCGCGGCGCGGTGATCAGGTCGTGGACGTCGAGGTCGGTGAGCGGGGCCAGCCGCGCCGCGTGGTCGGCCAGCACCTCGGTGGCGGTGCCGCCCAGGCCGAACAGGACCAGCGGCCCGAACACCTCGTCCTGGACGAGACCTGCGAACAGTTCGGTGCCCCGGCCCGCCATCGGCTGCACCAGTACGCCCGTCAGCACCTCGCCGAAACGTCCGGCCAGCTCGCGGTACCCGGCGCGGACCTGCTCCTCGCCCTGGAGGTCGAGCAAGACCGCCCCGTGCTCGCTCTTGTGCACCAGGCCCGGCCAGTGGGCCTTGAGCGCCACCCGCCCGCCCGGCCCGGCGAGCCGCGTCGCTGCGTCCACGGCCGCCTGCTCGTCCCGCGCCCATGCCTGCGCCACGTGCGGGATGCCGTAGTGGTCGAGCAACTCGGCGCAGGCGTACGGGGCGAGCCAGCCTCCGTCGGGGTGTGCGGCGAGGAACCCCTCGACCAAGGCCCTCGCGGTGGCCGCGTCGGTGCCCGTCAGGGCGGGGACGGTGCCCGGCGGCCGGGCCAGCCCGCGGGCCCGCGCCGCCGCGTGGGCCAGTGCCTGCGCCGCAGCCCGCGGATCACTGTAGGCGGGCACCGCCCCACCGCCTGCGGTGTGCAGCAGTCGTACGCCCTCGGGCTGGTCGAGCAGGACCGCGGCCACGGTTGCGGCCCGGCCGTCGCCAAGGCCGTGCGTGAGGGCCCGCACCGGGTCGTCACCGGTCGCCGCCGCCAGGGCGGTGGGGACCAGGACGAGCAGTACGGCGTCCACGGACGGGTGGCCGGCGAGCCGGTCCACGCAGGCGCGCAGTTCGCTCTCGCCCACCGCGGCGGTCGTGTCCACCGGATTGGCGGCGCTCGCACCCAAGGGCAGCAGACCGAGCAGTTCCCGGGTCAGGGCGTCCGGCAGGACGGGCACCGAGAGCCCGGCCTCCTGGCAGGCGTCCGCCGCCAGTACCCCGGCGCCACCCGCGTTGGACACCACGGCGACACGGGTGCCGTCGGGGAGTGGCTGCGAGTGCAGCAGCGCGGCGGTCTCGAGGAGTTCGCCGATCGTGCGCGTCGCGATGATCCCCGCCTGGGTGAACAGCGCCTGCCGGGTCATCGTCGGCGTCGCGGCGGCAGCCGTGTGCGAGGCCGCGGCACGCCGCCCGGCCACGGAACGGCCCGCGTCGACGGTCAGCACGGGCATGACGCGTGCCACCCGGCGGGCGGTGCGGGAGAAGGCGCGCGGGTTGCCGAAGGACTCCAGGTGCAGCAGCGCCATGTCGGTGCGGCCGTCGCCCTCCCACCACTGCAGCAGGTCGTTGCCGCTGACGTCGTACTTGTCGCCGAGCGAGACGAACTCCGAGACCCCGATGCCCAGCCGGGCCAGGCCGCCGAGCAGCGCGATGCCCACCCCACCCGACTGGACGGCGACACCGGCGGTACCGGGCAGCGGCCGGTGCGCGGCGAAGGTGGCCTCCAGCCATACGCCCTCCTCGGTGTTCGCGATGCCGAGGCAGTTCGGGCCGACCAGGCGCATCCCGTAGTGGCGGCAGGCACCGAGCAGCGCCACGGCCTGGCCCGAGTCCAGCCCGGAGGTGACGACGACCAGCGCGCGCACCCCGACGGCACCACACTGGCGCGCGACCTCCGGCACCGCCGCGGCCGGGACGGCGAGCACGGCCAGCTCGGGAACCTGCGGCAGGTCGGCCACGGACGGGTACGCGGGAACGTCCGCGATGGTGCCGGCGTGAGGGTTGACCGCGTACAGAGGACCGGTGAAGCCGCCGCGCAGCAGGTTGCGCAGGACCGCCCGCCCCACCGACGACGGCTTGGTGCCGGCCCCGACGACCACCGCCGAGCGCGGGCGCAGGAGCGGCCGCATGCTTGCGGTATCGGCGCCACGGCCTCGTTCGTCACAGGCCGCCAGGTACCGCTCGTCGGCATCGAGACGGATGGTGCAGTGCACTTCGGGGCCGTCGAAGTGGCGGGCGGTCCGCAGCCCCAGATCTGCGAAGACCTTGAGTACGGCGTGGTTGTCCGCGAGGGCGTCGGCGTCGAAGACCTTGATGCCGTCGGAGCGGGCCGCGTGCACCAGGTGCTCCAGCAGCAGGGTTCCGACGCCGGTGTGGTGGACGTCGTCGGCCACGGCCAGAGCGACGTCGGCCGCCTGGGAGTCCTGTCCGGTGACGTACTCGGCGAGGCCCACCAGCCGGTCGCCGAGCAGCGCGAGCAAGGTCAGCCGACCAGGCCGGGCGGGTTCGTGGAGACGGTCGGCGGCGAGCTGTCCCGAACGCCGGCCCACGCAGAAGAAGCGCAACCGCACGTTCTCCGGCGACATCCGTGCGTACAGGTGCTCGACCCGGTCGTGATCGTCCGGCCCCGCGGCGCGGATCTCCACGGTCCTGCCGTCCGCCAGCAGCGCGTGGGCCGGATGCGGCCGGCGCAACGCGGTGTCCGTCATCGCTGTTCCCCTCTCCTCGGCTCCCCCCCCACCATCGGGCGGGGACCGAGGTGCTCCCAGGGGTCGGCCGGGGCTCCGACGGGGGCCGAAAGGCCCCTCATCCGGCGCCGGCCGGGGCGGACGAGGGTCAGGCGGTGCCCCGTCCGGAACGCGCGGCCCGGCGCCAGACGAGAGCTCGTGGAGGGCGAGGACACGGCACCGTCCACTGCCTGCTCCCGCAGGGTCAGCGGTGCGCCGGGGCGGGCCGGACGGTGTCGTCCGCCTTGTAGCCCAGCCGGGCCTCGACGTCGACGACGCCGTCGACGCCGCGGCACAGTTCGGTGACCACCGGCACGAGGCTGCGGCGATCCACCACGCCCTCGAGGGTGACCTTTCCGTCGACCACCTGGACCGTGACGGCGTTGGGGGCGAGCCCGAGCGTCTTCACCAGCAGGTCACCGGCTATCTCCTCACGGATGGCGCGGTCCCTGCGCAGGAAGACCCGGAGCAGGTCGGCGCGGCTGACCACCCCCACCAGTCGGCCCGTCTCGTCCACCACCGGCAGCCGCTTCACCCCTCGACGCTCCATCACCCGGGCCGCCTCGACCACGGACCACTCGGGCCGCGCGACGACGGGCGGGCTGCTCATCAGCCCCTCCGCGGTCGTGGCGGCGAGGCCGGAACGCTCGCCCGGCCGCGGATGCCGGGCCGGCAGCAGGCCGGTCGGATCCGGCTGCCCCGCCTCCTTGTGCAGCAGGTCCGCCTCGGACACCACGCCCACCGGCCGGTTCCCTTCGTCCACGACGGGAACGGCCGTGACGTCGTGTTCCGCCAGCAGCTTCGCGATCTCCTTGAACGGCGTATCCGGCCGCGCCGATACGACTGCCCTGGTCATCAGATCGCCGACGTTGCGGTGGTACATCTCCCCGCCTCCCTGCACTGTCGTCTCAGGCCGGGTCCGCCGTGGACGGGCCCCGCCTCGTCAGGTCCACTGTCGGTCGTTTCCACCGTGCCCCGCATGGGCCGGTGGGGCCACCGGTACGGCCGAGGGTCTCCTGGGACGGGCCGACTGGCCCATGTGCGCATGGGGCACCGACCGGCAGGGTCGTCAGTACGGGAACCACCATCGAGAGGCGGTGGAAGCCATGACGCTTCCCCTGGTCGTGGGCACCGACGGCTCGGATGCCGCCCTGAAGGCGGTCGACTGGGCCGCGGACGAGGCCGAGGTACGCGGGCTGCCGCTGCGGATCGTGCACGCCTCCCTGTGGGAGCGGTACGAGGGACGGGCCCCTTCCTTCAGCCGGGTACCTCCCGAAGCGCAGATTCTGGCCCAGCACATCGCGAGTTCCGCACGGGAGCGGGCCGGCCTGCGCCGCCCCGGCCTCGAGGTGTCGGCCGAGGTCCTCGCCGAGGACTCCACGTACGCGTTGCTGCGCGAAGCGACCCGCGCCACCGCCGTGGTGGTGGGCCACCGTGGCCGCGGTGACATGGCGGGCCTGCTGCTGGGCTCCGTCGGTCTGACCCTGGCAGGCCGTGCGGAATGCCCGGTGATCGTGGTGAGGGGCGACCGAGAGGAACGGGACACCGGCTCCGGCCAGGGCTGGATCGTGCTCGGTGTAGGGCCGGACGAGAACTCCGCCGCCGCCGTGGAGTTCGCCTTCCACGAGGCCCAACTGCGCGGATGCGGTGTGCGGGCCGTTCACGCTTGGCGGATGCCGCCGGGCGGGAGCGCCGAGTACGGCTACGAGGACGAGGCGGCCAAGACCCACCAACGTCGTGCAGAGGAACACCTTGACCAGGCCCTGCGGGCCGCGGCGACCGCCCGCCCCGGCGTGCGCTACCACCGGGACGTGCAGGAGGGCCATGCCCGCAAGGTCCTGCTCTCGACGCTGGACGACGCCGACCTGCTGGTCGTCGGCGCCCGTCGACGCAACAGCCCCTTCGGGCTCCAGCTCGGGCCCGTCAACCATGCGGTGATCCACCACGCCCCGTGCCCGGTCGCCCTCGTCCCCCAGCCCGCGTGATCCGCGGTTGAGCCGGCCCTGCCCCGCTCCCGGGGCGGGGCAGCTGGGTCGAAGGGAGACTGGAGAGGAAGGCCTGTCGCACGACCCCGAGGCGCAGGAGGGGCCGCGCGGCGGGCCCGGCCCGGCCGCCGGATTCCCTGGAGAGGGGTGACGATGGGGGAGTGGACCTGGTCGTACGAGGGTTACGACCCCGCCCAGGAGCGCCTGCGCGAGGCACTGTGCACCCTGGGCAACGGCTACTTCGCCACCCGCGGCGCCGCCCCGGAGACCGTGGCCGACCCCCACCACTACCCCGGCACCTACGTCGCCGGGTGCTACAACAGGCTCCACTCCACCGTCGCCGGGCGGAAGGTGCAGAACGAGGACCTGGTCAACCTGCCCAACTGGCTGCCCCTGCGGTTCAGGATCGGCGACGGCGGGGCGTGGTTCGCCCCCGACGACGGCTCACTGCTGGAGCACCGGCAGGACCTCGACCTCCGACGCGGCACCCTGACGCGGACGTTCCGGCTGCGTGACCCGCGCGGGCGGGTCCTCGCCGTCGAGCAGACCCGGCTGGTGCACATGCACGACCCGCACCTCGCCGCACTGCGCACCGTCTTCCGCGCGGAGGGCGACTGGTCCGCCGACTTGGAGGTCGAGTCCGCGCTCGACGGCGACGTCGGCAACGCAGGTGTTGTCCGCTACCAGGACCTGAACGGCCGTCACCTCACCCGGATGCACACCGGAACCTCCGAACCGGACACGGTTTGGCTGCGGTGCCGTACCACCGCCTCCGACATCCGCATCGCGCTCGCCGCGCGGACACGCGCCACGACGTCTCCGACGGCCGTACGGACACTGGAGCCGGGGGAGCGCACCGTGGTCCACCGGCTGACCGTCCCGGTCGCGCCGGACCGGCCGGCGGTCGTCGAGAAGACCGTCGCCCTGCACACCTCCCGGGACCCGGCGATCAGCGACCCGCTGCACGCCGCCCTCGACCGCGTCGAACGGGCCCCGGACTTCGCCGGCCTCCTCGCCACGCACACCGCCGCCTGGGCGCGGCTGTGGCGCCGCGCCGGCCTGGACGTGCCCGGCGAAGCCGGACGGATCCTGCGGCTGCACGCCTTCCACGTCCTCCAGACCCTCTCCCCGCACACCGCCGGGCTGGACGTGGGCGTGCCCGCCAGGGGACTGCACGGAGAGGCCTACCGCGGACACGTCTTCTGGGACGAACTGTTCGTCCTGCCCTACCTCGACCTGCACTTCCCCGAGGTGTCCCGGGCGCTGCTGGAGTACCGCCACCGCCGTCTGGAGGAGGCGTGCCGGGCGGCGGAACAGGTGGGGTGCACGGGGGCGATGTACCCGTGGCAGAGCGGCAGCGACGGACGCGAGGAGACCCAGACCCTCCACCTCAACCCGCGCTCGGGACGCTGGCTACCGGACCACACCCGGCTCCAGCACCACGTCGGCTCCGCCGTGGCGTACAACATCTGGCGGTACGGCCAGGCCACCGGCGACACGGAGTTCCTGTACACCAAGGGCGCCGAGATGCTGTTGCAGATCGCCCGCTTCTGGGCCTGCCGCGCCACCTGGGACCCCGACTACGACACCGGCGGCCGCTACCGCATCCGCGGCGTCGTCGGACCCGACGAGTACCACGACGCCTACCCCGGCTCCGCGACGCCCGGAGTCGACGACAACACCTACACCAACGTCACCGCCGCCTGGGTACTGGAGCGGACCCTGGAGCTGTGGCGGACTCTCCCCGCGCCGCGCCGCGACGAACTCCGCGAGCGGACGGGGCTCGGCCCGGAGGAGACGGAGCGCTGGGAGGACGTCTCGCGCAAGCTGTACGTCCCCTGGCACGCCGGCGTGATCAGCCAGTTCGCGGGCTACGACGGGCTGGAGGAGCTGGACTGGGCGGGTTACCGGGCCCGGTACGGGGACATCCGCCGGCTGGACCGGATCCTGGAGGCAGAGGGGGACTCCGTCAACCGCTACCAGGCGTCCAAGCAGGCCGACGTACTCATGCTGGGCTACCTGTTCCCACCCACCGAACTGCACCGCCTGTTCGGGCGCCTGGGGTACCGGCTGGACGACGGCACATGGCGGTCCACCGTCGACCACTACCTGCGGCGCACCAGCCACGGATCCACCCTCAGCGGAGTCGTGCACGCCTGGGTGCTGACCCGGGCCCACCGGGCCGACGCATGGTCCTGCGCGCAGGAGGCACTGCTCGGGGACGTCACCGACGTCCAGGGCGGCACCACCGAGGAAGGCATCCACCTGGGTGCCATGGCCGGCACCCTCGACCTCGTCCAGCGTGGCCTGACCGGTCTGGAAGCCCGTGAGGACGCCCTGTGGCTCGATCCGGCGCCGCTGCCGCAACTGTCGCGCTTCGCCTTCACGGTCCGCTACCGCGGTCACTGGGGCGTGCGGATCCACGTCGACGGAGGCCGCGTCAGCGTCGCCGTCCCCGCCTCCGCGGGGGCACCGCTCCGGGTCCGCCTCGGCGGCCGGACCTGGTCCGTCCCGCCCGGTCGCTTCCGGCTGCTCGACCTGCCGGCCCGATGAAATGGGTCCGCGACGCGGGCCTTTCACCGCACAAGGCAACTGATCGACTACGATCCGTGACATGACGTGGCGAGCGGGGCGGCGCATCTCCTTCCGCGGAGTGCTCCTGCTGCTGGGCGTGCTCGTGTTCACGAGCATCCACCTGGTGGCCTGCGCGCACGGGCCGGACCGCACCGGTGGCGACACCCTCACCGCCGGTCCCGCCGCGGCGGCCCCGTGCCAGCCACAGGACGCCGCGACACGCCCGGACCAGGACGTCGCCCGCGGCGACGGACCGCCCGCCGACCACCACGCCCTGTGCGGAGTCGCACTCGACCGGCTCCCCGATCCCCGCCCCCGACTGGCCGACACCCCCACGGTTTCCGGCATCGGGTCGGCGCCTGCCGTACCGGCGCCGGCCATCCACCCCCCGAAGGCCGGGGCCGCAGGCGCCGGACGGCCCTGCGCACCCGCCCGTTCCGGCCCCGGAACACTGAGCCTGCTCTGCGTATCGCGGACCTGACAGGGCCCCAGCCCCGCCCGCCGCACCGCGCACCGCGCACCGCGCGGCGGGCACGGCTGCACGCGCCCCCGGATCCGTACGAGCAACGGCCGCGCCACGGCGACGGCCGCAGGAGAAACCCGTATGAGCACCCTCCCTCACC
>NZ_JARAVK010000150.1:0-22887 GCF_033792765.1 Streptomyces sp. PA03-6a
CAGGATCACCGCCGAGCTTCGCGAGGAGGGCGAGCGGGTCAACCACAAGCGGATCGCGCGCGTGATGCGGCGCATCAATCTCGCGGGAGTCCGGCTGCGTCGCAGGCACCGCACCCCATCGCGGACCCGGCCGCGGCGAAGGCCCCAGACCTGATCGGCCGCGACTTCACCGCCACCGCGGTGAACACGAAGTACGTCGGCGACATCACCTATCTGCCGCTGACCGGCGGCAAGTTCCTCTATCTGGCCACCGTCATCGACCTCGCCTCCCGGCGCCTGGCCGGCTGGGCGATCGCCGACCACATGCGCGCCGACCTCGTCATCGACGCCCTGCACGCGGCCGAACGGACCGGCGGCACCCTCGCCGGCGCCGCCTTCCACAGCGACCACGGGGCCCAATACTGCAGCCGGGCCTTCGCCGATGCCTGCCACGCGGCCGGCGTCACCCAGTCCATGAGCGCGGTCGGCTCCAGCGCGGACAACGCACTCGCCGAGTCGTTCAACGCGACCTGCAAACGCGAGACCCTCCAAGGCCGCCGAGCCTGGGACACCGCACGCGAGGCCCACCTTGACCTCTTCCGCTGGCTGCACCGCTACATCACCGTCCGACGCCACTCCAGCCTCGGACATCGCAGCCCCATCGCCTACGAACGAGCATCCCGAACAACATCAACTACGCTGACGCCAGCCGCATAACCCGTGTCCAGAATCCGGGGTCAAGGCCCGGTTGGCCGACAGTCTCAACTCGGCCTTCGACTGCTCCATCCGAGCCATAGAGTAAGCCTGGTGGGCGGCCTCCGTCAGACGAAGACCTCGGTGCTGGGCGGGCATGCCAAGAACAGGCCGACGCAGAAACGTCCCGCAGGATCCGGCGCAGACACTATTCGACCAGCCGGAGAGCCTCTGACTCCATCCCCGAGGTCACGTCAGAATCGGTCGACTTCGACGACGGCTTGGGCGAACGCCGCCGGAGCCTCCTGCGGCACGTTGTGGCCGACGTTTTCCAGAGTGCGGTGGTCGTACTTGCCCGTGAACCTGTCCCGGTACGCGGAGCCGTTGCCGGGCTCCGTGAAGGGGTCGCTCCCGGCGTCGAGGGCGATGGTGGGAACCGCGATGACCGGACGCGCGGCGAGTTGCTCCTCGTAACGGTCGTAGCGACGCTCGCCGTCGGCGAGGCTCAGCCGCCAGCGGTAGTTGTGAAGCACGATGGGCGCGTAGTCGGGATTGTCGAAGGCCGCAGCGGTGCGATCGAAGGTGGCGTCGTCGAAGTCCCAGGTCGGCGAGACGATGTTCCAGAGAAACCGAGCCAGGTCCCTGCGCTTGGTCTTGTCCTCCATGGCGATCCGGCCGCGCTCCGTGGCGAAGTAGAACATGTACCACCAGTCGCTCTCGACCTCGGGGGGCAGGGGCTGGAGGTTGGCCTGCACGTCGGTGACGCGGTAGCCGCCTGCCGAGACCAGGGCCTTGCAGCGGTCGGGCCACAGGGCCGCGATGACGCTGGCGGTCCGCGAGCCCCAGTCGAAGCCGGCGAGCACGGCCTTGTCGATCTTCAGGGCGTCCATCAGCGCGATGATGTCGACAGCGATCGCCGACTGTTGGGCGTTGCGAAGCGTCTGGGAGGAAAGGAACCGGGTCGTGCCGTGGCCGCGCAGATAGGGCACGATCACGCGGTAGCCCTCGGCCGCCAGCAGCGGTGCGACGTCGACGAAGCTGTGGATGTCATAGGGCCAGCCGTGCAGCAGGATGACGACGGGGCCGTGCGCGGGGCCCAGCTCGGCGTAGCCGACGTCCAGCAGCCCCGCCTTGATCTGCTTTGTCATGGCGAAGGACGTGTGGGAGCTGGGGGCGACCGTGAGTGCGGTCTCCGCCGGCGCCGTGTCCGAAGTCCGGGGGGCGATGGAGGCGGTCGGGAGGTCGCACGGCCTGGTCGGCGAAGCAGTAGTCACGCCTGTGTCCTCCAGGACCTTGCCGAAGGTGTGCATGTTGGTCACGTGAGATCTCTCTGTGTGTATCCATCATTTATATGGACTTATGCGACTCGGGTGATCCGGGTCGGACGGCAGGTCCGGCACTTCGCCGGATCGGCGTCCAAGGGGCGCCCGCCGCGCGTCACTGGGTGAGCCGGTGACGCGGTTCTGTGGCACAGGAGCCGGGGCCCCCGCATTCAGGTGAGTCCGGCGTTTGCCGATGTGCGAGGGGGCTAGCCGGGGGAACGCTCACCCTCGTCAGGCAGCGGGGCCCCTGCCGTGGCGGAGCTCCTACTCGGTGGGGGAAATCGCCACGAGCGGTGCCGCATCCAACAGGACGGCCGCGGCGGTACGGGCGGTCGTGGCGGCAGAGGGATCGCGGTCCATGCGCGCGGACTGCTCTGCGCCGTCGAACAACAGAAGGAGCTGGCGCGCCAGCGCCTCGGGGGCGGCGTATCCGGACGCGGCGCCCAGTTCGCTGAACAGGCCACGTACCCATGCACGGTAATCGTCGGCGACCTTGCGGACGGCGCTGTCCTCGGCCGTCTCGGAGGTGGCCCGCGCGAAGGGACATCCGTTGAAGTGGGGGTCCGTGAACGCCTCACCCAGTGCGTCGAAGACGCCGAGTAGCTGCTCGCGCGGGGTGCGGAAGCGAGTCAGGGCGCGGGCGATCCGGTCCCTTCTGCGCACGAAGCGGAGTTCGAGGTAGGCGCAGACGAGGCCTTCCTTGCTCCCGAAGATGTTGTATAGGGACTGCTTGCCCACCCCGGCGTGCTCGATCACGCGGTCGATGCCGACGGTCTGTACACCTTCACCGTAGAAAAGCTCATCAGCTGCTTCAAGCAGTCGCTCACGCGCAGACACCTTGGCCGCCATGGTTTACCACCTTTCCCTTTAGACAGACCTGTTCAGCTTAACTCCGGAGAGACCCTTCAGACCTCTGAGACCTGCCTGTGGGCACAGCCTCAATGAGGGGGGTCTCCGGCTGGATTACCGACATCCGCTCCGCACGACGGCCGCTGCGCACAAGTCCCATCAGGGCCGCGAGGGCCAGCACGATGACGGCGATGCCGTACTCCCTGGACGTCTGAACCAGGCCACCGCCGTGCACGACCAGCACACCGGCAATCACCGCCGGGACACCCAGACCGACGTAGCACACGACGTACAGGAGGGAAAGGACGCCAGCTCGTTCGTGCGGCCCTACTCGCGGTAGGACCAGCCTGATACCGCCTTGGAAGCCGCTGCCAAAACCGACGCCGGATATCGCGCCGCCGACGAAGAACCCGATCACAGACGGTGTGCCGCCGCTGCCTGAGGCGATGGACAGCACAGTGATCACGACGCCGAGGATCAGTGTGGCAATGCTGATCAGCATCATGGTCCGCGTTCCGGCGTTCCGTAGCATCACCACGGCCAGACCGGCGGAACCCGTGAATACAAGTACGGGCAGCCCTCCCCACACCACGGAGGTGGAGTGGACCAGGGTCCGCGTAATGGCCGGTCCCAGTGCGCCGTACAGGCCGTTCAGTGCCCACACCGCGAACATCACGGGCGCGGCGATCGCCACGGACGCTCGCGCCGACCTTGGCAGCTTGAACTCGGGGAGCATGCGGGCCAGTGCGCCCGGTTTGCGGCTAACCGTCTCGTTCAAGGTGAGGGCGGCCAGTGCCTGCAATACGAAGACCCCGAGCAGCACCATATAGACGAGACGGGTGGGTGCCGGCAGGTACTGCACGATCAGTCCGGCGGCAAAGACTCCGCATGCAGTTCCCAGCATGGGTGTGAAGGAGTTGAGGAAACCGCCCCTGCGCACATCGATGTCAAGCATTCCGGCGCCGAGCGCGCCGACGGCTGCGCCCGCGCTCAGTCCCTGGAGGACACGGGCGGTCAACAAAGCGCCCACACCCCCGGCGGTGATGAATACAACCATGGCCAGCGCCTGCACGATCAGGGCCGCCACTAGAACCGGGCGCCGGCCAACCTGGTCGGAAATCCTTCCGAAGATCAGGAGTGAGGAGAGCACGGCCACCGCGTATACGCCGAAAACGACGGTGACGGTGATGGGTGAAAAGCCCCAGTGCTGCTGGTAGATCGCATAGAGAGGAGTCGGCGCACTGGACGATCCCAGGAGGGACATGAGGATCGAGGCCAGCACGCCCATAGAGGCCTTGGGTCCCAGGCTCAGGATTCGGCGTCGTGCGGCTGCGTGCGCGGGGAGCTGCTTGATGGGGCCGACCGGAGAGACGGGGGGAGGCTTGGCGGACGCGCGACTCATGGATCACTTTCTCAATAGGGCGAGACTGACAACCCCATACTAGACAGATCTGTCTTTCAGGCGCGAGGGCTGCGACGGTGAGGCATGTCGCATGCGACGCCTCGCGCTCGAATGGTCACCACGTGTTATCCAATACGTCCGTCGACCTCAGCCGGCCTGTCACAGAACATCCTTCGCACCGACGCTCGACGAGCACCGGACGCCCTCCGACAGCGACATCGGCCAGCGGGCACCAAGGCCGACCGCCCGCTGTCTCCGCTGTTCTGGACCCACGTGAACCCCTACGGACCGCTTGAGCTCTATTGGTGGTTGCGAACGGCCCTGATCAGGGAGAACGCATGCCCCGTCGCGACGCGCCCACAATGCCGACCTCTTTCGGCGGGCTTCGCCACGAGGTTGGAGCCGCGGATCAGACTGCCGTGATGGGCCGGTAGGACGGGTGCCACATGGCGGCCCGGACGCGCTCTTCGATGCGCTCGTCGACTGCGGTATGGGCGACACCGTCGTCCGCGGCGGCCTCGGCCACGGCGATGGCGACGGCGACGGACGTCTCGTGGAGTTGCGTGATCAGGGGCAGGATGGGCGCGCCGGCGGTGGTGGCGTCGGTCTGTGCGGCGACGGCGTGCGCGGCCGCGGTGAGCATGGTGTCGGTGACGCGGTCAGCGCCGGCAACCAGGGCGCCCAGGCCGAGACCGGGGAAGACCAGCGCGTTGTTCGCCTGCCCGACCTGGTAGACGACGCCCTCGTGGTCGACCGGACCAAACGGGCTGCCTGTGGCGATCAGGGCGCGGCCTTCGGACCATGCCAGGAGGTCGGCGGGGACGGCCTCGGCTAGGCGGGTGGGATTGGACATGGGCAGGATAATCGGCCGGTCGACGTGTGCGGCCATGGTGCGGACGATGTCCTCGGTGAAGGCGCCGCTCTGGCCGGAGGTGCCGATCAAGATGGTGGGCCGCACCCGTGCGACGACTGCGGCCAGCGGGATGCCGCCGACCGTATCGTCGTACTGCCAGCCCTCGACGTCGACCGAGGGGCGGGTGTAGCGCAGTTGGAAGTCTTGGGTGCCGGTCTGGTTCTCAGTGAGCAGTCCGTGACGGTCCAGTGCCCAGATCCGGGCGGTGGCCTGCTCGGGGCTCAAGCCGTCGGCGATGAGGGCGTCACGCAGCTGGTCGGCGATGCCGATGCCTGCGGTGCCGGCGCCGAAGACGACGATGCGGTGCTCGCGCAGTGGAAGACTGCTGGCGGCGACGCCTGACAGGACAGCGGCCAGATTGACGGCGCCGGTGCCCTGGATGTCGTCGTTGAAGGTGAAAACCTTCTCCCGGTAGCGCTCCAGGATGCGGCGGGCGTTGGCCGGGCCGAAGTCCTCCCAGTGCAGCAGAGCCGTCGGGAACAGTGTCGTGGCCGCACCGACAAAGGCGTCGATGAAGGAGTCATAGGTTTCCCGGTCGACGCGCTTGTGGTGGGTGCCGAGGTAGAGCGGGTTGTCGAGGAGTTCGTCGCGGTTCGTGCCGGCGTCCAGCATCACCGCGAGGGTGCGGTGCGGGTCGATACCCGCAGCCGCGGTGTAGACCGCGAGTTTGCCGACCGCGATGTCGATGCCGCCCACGCCCCAGTCGCCGATGCCGAGAACGGCTTCGCCGTCTGTGGCGACAATGAGGTCCACGTCATCCGAGCCGAGACCTGAGGCGCGAAGGGAGCGTTCGATGTCCTCGGGGGCGTCGGCGCTCAAGTAGATGCCGCGGGGACGGCGGTATTCGAAGCTGTAGCGCTCAATTGCGGTGCCCACGGTAGGGGTGTAGACGATGGGCAGCATCTCCGCCAGGTGGTCGCCGATCAGCCGATAGAACAGCACCTCGTTACGGTCGTGCAGCGCGCTCAGGTACACGTGCTTGGCCAGATCGGAAGGCTGCGCGCGGTACTGCTGATACGCCCGCTCCCCCTGCTGTTCAAGGGTTAGCACCTGCGCGGGAACCAGACCCACCAGATCCAGCTCACGCCGCTGCTCCAGCGTGAACGCGGTGCCGCGGTTCAGGCGGGGATTGGTCAGCACCGCCCGTCCGCGATCGGTGGTCTCAAGGACAGGTGCCGACTGCTGTAGTTGCTCGACCATGACTCGACTCCAGGGTGACGCGGTGAGAAGGAAAGGGATGCCGACCAGCTTCCCCCCACACCCATTCCTGATCTGCCCCTCGATTTCGGCGGTTTCCACCTCGGGCATCAGCTGAGCGTGGCCAGGACTCAACGCCGCAGCCGTCGGCACACCTTCATGTACCTCATCGTGGGCGGGGAATCGTTGCCGGATTGCGCAGGAGGAGGGTCGTCGCTGGCGGCTGGCATTACGTTGATGCGCAGGACGACGGAAATGCTTGGAAGGGCGTCGCTGCGAGATGACTCCAGCGGAACTCCAAGCCGTCGGGCTGGTGGAGTACAAGGTGGTCCGGTGCTAGAACGCTGAGGAGTTGCTGGGCGCGGTCGTTAGTAGGAAGCACGGACGCCTTGAAGAGTAGAATGCCACGCTGAAGCGCGGTGTCCCTCAACCTGATGAGCAGGTCTCGTGCAACCCCCTGGCGCTGCCAGGCGTCTGCCACGAGTACGCTAATCTCCGCCAGCCGAGGGACTTCAGACGTAGCGGCGTAGCGTGCTACGCCAATGATCTCGTCGCCGTCCAGGGCAACCAGCGCTTCCCGGCAGTTGTGGTCGACGTCCATGAGATGATCAAGGAAAACTTCACTCATCTCGTTCAGCACTCCGTGGAACCGCATGTAGCGACTCTCCTCGGACAGGCGCGGGCAGAGGTCCCTCAGGCGTTGCCGATCTCCTGGTTGGCCCAGAACCCGGACCTGCGGCGCATTTGCACGTTCTGCACTGGACATGGCTGGCCTTCTTCCCTCACGTTTGGGAGATCCCCATCGCGCAACGTTGCCGCGCACGATAGGCGTGGAGATTCGCCAGGCAGTCCGTGTCCCGCCACATCATCAGGCGGCGGGGGTCTCATCATGCCGGGTCTGCCTAGCCGCGACGAGCGGCGTGGTCACAGTGAGCCGCCGCGCTTTACTGCCGCCGCGATGAATCACAGGCGACTGGCCCGCGGCTACCAATTACACCCGCACCGCTCCGAAGCCACGGTCCGCCTCGCGATGGTCAACCTCATGACCCGCAGGCTCACCGCCGGATACACGCCCGCATGGCGCGGTCAATTACCTGAAACCGCCAGTTCGTGATGAAACGGTGAGAGGAAGCACCCCTCTGAGGCTGGGCGGGTGGGTAGGTGGTCGTGGGGCTCCTCGGTGGTTACTTGGCGGCGTCGGCGGTCGGTGCCTGCGTGTCGGTTGTTGTGGGCGTGAATGGGGACGTGGCGGCGAAGGTTCCAGTGGTGAGCGACGGCAGTATGGCGTGCATGTCGGCGGTGAGCTGGTCGGCGAACACCTCGTGGGCATCGGCGTCGAGTGCGTCGAGGATCCGCTTGGCGATGTCGCCGGGGCTGGTTTTGGGGACGTCCAGGCCCTTGGTCATCGGGGTGTCGACGTAGGCGAAGTGCGCGCCGATGACCAAGGTCGACTGGCCGGCAAGCTCGGTGCGCAGGGCGTTGGTCAGGCCCCACAATGCGGTCTTTGTCGGCGCGTAGGAGCCGGCCCTGGTCAGCCAGCTCCTGATGGAGTTGACGTTGATGACCGCTCCTCCACCCCGCTCGGCCAGCGTCGGGGCCAGAGCCCGTACGAGCGCGAGGGGGCCGAACAGGTTGGTCTCGTAGGTGCTGCGGATGTCCTCGAGGTCCGAGGTCAGCAGTGAGGGGTCACCGGACGCGCCGGCGTTGTTGATCAGCACGTCGATGTCGGTTGCCAGGTCCGCCACCGCTGCGATGTCCGCAGTGTTGGTCACGTCCAGCGACAACGGCACGACCCGAGGGTCCTGCCGCGCCGTCTCACGGCGTGCGCCGGCGTACACCTTCGCCGCCCCGCGCTCGAGCAGTTGTCGTACCAGTTCAGAGCCGATGCCGCCGCTGGCGCCGGTCACCAACACCACTTTCCCGTCAACCTGCATGAAACTCCCCTCGAATCTAACTTCAGTTTTTGAAGTCAGCTCACTGTACCATGGTGACTCCAGTACGGTGAAGCCAAGGTTGAAGAGGGAAAGCCCATGCAGCTGGTGGAACCGCTGTCGAACCGAGAGCGGTAGCCCATGGCCGGCCGGCGTTGCCACTAGCAGTCCCCGGGAGGTCTCGATCGGGATCGGACCGTTTGGGCTGTCACCGTGCTCGGCAAGCAGCCACAGCAGGTCGTGGAAGCCTGCCGTATCGTCGCTGATTCTCAGTTTGCCGAGCAGCCGGGCGTCGGAGTCGACCACCGCCACGTCGTGGCGGTCCTCAGCCCAGTCGATTCCGCAGGTCACGTGCACCGCGCGCTCCTCTACAAGCCTCACTGTCGTCCGTAAGCGTTGAGCCACGGCAGGACCACCCGGCGACCTACTCGCTGGAGCATTGAAGGTCAGGGGTGCCGCATGAAGCCGTCGAGGGTGTCGGGCCGGTACTGGAGGCGCTTGAGCCGGTTGCGGACGCGGGTCTCGAGGCGGTCGAGGGCGAGGTTGGCCAGGCCGCGTTTGGCGTGTGTCCCCCTTGGCGGGGTTGAGGTCGGGTGAGTGGACGGGGAGCAGGACACCGCCAGCCAGGCACGTTCGGCGATAAGCTCGCGTATGGCGTGGAGACGTTGATGTTCAGGCGGTCCCAGACCAGCACGATCGGGGCCTTGACGAGCTGGTGGACACCGTCGATCAGCGCGATGAAGTCACGTTCGCCCAGGCTGCGGCGCTTGCCTTTGCCAGCGGGGTGGGTGCACAAGCGGTGACACAACCTGGCCAGGAGCTGGGCCGCATCGCGATCAGCATGGCCACCGACAGTCGTCCGGGGCGTTGGCCGCTGACTGCCACGACCGGGTGTCCAGGCCAGCTCCAGGTGCGCCCTTTGGGCGGTCGGCGGGTGAAGCCTGCCTCGCCCTCGAGGCAGTTGCATCCTCCGCAGGCCGCCTGGGTTCTTTCACCTCGTCCCAGGTCGCCTCCTTCCAGGCGGTGACGGCCCGCTCGTCGCGCTCGGCGACCCGTCGTCCGGGGATGTGCGGGCTAGAACCCAGCCGGTGCATCAACCGCATCGCACCCGAGACGTTGGAGGCACGCCTGACTTCGGTAATCTGTGGTCAGCCGTAGCATGGAGTCATGACTCTGACACTTGACGGCCGGCTGGCGCCGCTTAACTGGTCTCCCGAGAACTGCTCGATCAGGCGCACTCTTGATCTACTCGGCCCCGCCTCCTCGATTCTCATCTTGCGTGAGGCGTTGTACGGCACAAGGCGCTTCGATCAGTTCGCGGAACGCCTTGGCATGTCGGAAACGAGTATTGCGGCGCGGCTCAAACAGTTGACGCAGGCGGGGGTGCTCGAACGCCAGCAGTACCGGGAGCCCGGCAGTCGCCCGCGGGATGAGTACGTGCTGACGCAGCGCGGTGAGGACCTCGCCCCGGTTCTGCTGGCCCTCATGCAGTGGGGCAACTGCTATCTGCAGGAGGATCCGGCACCCTTGCACCTCGTCGACGCGGCGGGCGAGCCCGTGCGTGTGGCCTTTCAGCGTGCAGACGGCAGCACGGTTGCACCGGAGGAACTGCACCTTCGCTCCGCCCAGGACCTCTAACTCCCCACCTGGCTTGTGTTCACTGGAGTCAGGTGTAGGCTGGCTGTCGCAGCCACTAGTCAGGTTGCGTGCAACCCGTCAATGCGGCGCCTAGAGGCGCCGCATGCTCCTGGAAGGCCTCACGTGTCCACACTTTATGCAAATACTCCCATCCAGCACGCTGAGGTCGGAGGCACCCGCCTCGCGTACCGGGAGTTCGGCGACCGCACGGGCGTGCCGCTCATCCTGTTCAGTCGTTTCCGCGGCAGCATCGATGACTGGGATCCCTCGGTTATCGAGCGACTCGCTGCCGAACGCCACGTCATCGTCTTCGACAACGCGGGCGTCGGATTCTCCGACGGCAAGGTCGGGGCCGATATCGCGGAGATGACCGACACGGCGATTCACCTCCTTGAAGAGCTCGGCATCCCCCAGGCGGACATGCTGGGATTCTCAATGGGCGGCTACATCACGGAGCGCCTGGCGCTCACGCGGCCGGACCTCGTGCGCTACCTGATCCTTGTCGGCACGGGCGCAGGCGGCGGCGAAGGAGCAGTGCTCCAGGGCCCCGAGATCGAGGAATGGCTCACCTCTGGCCGCAGCATGCAGGAGATACTCGAGGCGATCTGGTTCAGCACCTCCGAAACCGGCAAGGCTGCCACCGCGAACTACCTGGCACGCATCTACACGCCGGAGCGGCCCGAGCGGGCCAACGTCACCGACGAGGCCGGAGTCGCGCTCCGCAAGGCGATCAACGACTGGTGGGCCGGCGAGGGCGCGACCCTGGAGGAACTGCACAAGATTGAGCAGCCCACGCTCATCGTCAACGGCATCCGGGACGCGATGGTCCCGTCGCCGAACTCGTTCCTGATGGCCCAGAAGATCCCCAACTCGCAGCTCATCCTCTACCCCGACTCGGGACACGGCTCACTGTTCCAGTACCCGGAAGCGTTCTCGCAGGCGGTGCTCGACTTCATCACAACCCACGAGAGCGGCGGCCTTCGCTAACCGCAACCGGTCCGGCTCGCCTGCACCGCGCCGACCGTGGATGCGGCCACGACACGGTCCCTGCAGTTCGCAACGACAGGGGGCGGGGCCGGACCCACCCGCACCTTCAGATAGGCACTACATGAGCAGCATCCACGAACCGATTCCCGAGGCGGCGAACCTCACCTACTTCCCGGAATGGCTCAACCAGTTGCGAGACGACGTCGTGCTCAGGGCCACGGCGCTCAACGGCGAGCTCCAGGGCGCTGACAAGCTCCGGGCGGTCATCGGTTTCGCCCGCACCCTATATGAATTCCAGGACTTCCGATTCACCGGAAGGTATGACGACGGATTCATCGAGGAATATGCCGCACAGGTTGGAGGACACCCGATCAACACGGTCGTCATCGTGCATTACGACGACGAGGGCAAGGTCGAAAGCGTCACCATCAATCACCGCCCGCTCACCTCGATGCTGCACTTCTCCTCGAAAATGCGGGAACAATTCGGCGACACGTTCGGCCCGAACCGCTTCTACAGCGGCGAACTGCCCGCCGACTCCTGAGGCCCGGATCCAGCAAGTCATCATCTCATTTGGTGAGTTCGAAAACCTTTCGCCGTAAGGATCGTTGAGCGGCTGATGTCGGAGGCACCGACCGTCCGCACGCAGGGCGGCTTCAAATTCCAGGTCGGAGCGGGGTGTCGATGATACCCGAGATTTAAACGGTGTCTTCGGATGTGTCCCGGATCGCTCGGGTGGTCTTGGCGATGTTGTCGGTTCCCAGCAGTCTCAGCCTGCCGATGGCCAGGTTCCCTAGGCAGCCATCGCCCGCGGCGTGTCACCGGTGTGGACGGCGGAGGCATCCTCGGCGAACACCACATCCCTGACCGTGATTCTGGTGCGCGGGTTCCCGATAGCTGGAACTTTCAATTCCCCGGTTCCCGCAGACGTACCCGCGCAGCTCGGTGGAACTGGCCTGGCGGGTATCGAGGCTGGTGAGGGCGCATACCGTCGCCCGGATCTGCTGGCTACCGCCTCCTGGCGGCACCAGTGGATGCGTAAAGCCAGCCGTGATTGCGGGAAGGCGATCCTGCCCAGGAATCAAGTGGCTCCAGCAGCTGGCGGAAGGTGGCGGTCTCGTTGGTCTTGGCCCCACCTTCCGCTGGGCAAGGGTGACTAGTGGCGTGCGTGACGGCGGACAGCAGGTGCCGGTGGCACTGCTGTCGGTGCGCGGAGCCGGACAGCGCCTGGCCGTCCACCGCGACCGCCGGCCGCAGCGCCGAGCCGGTGACGCGGGCAGTCTGGAACTTCGCCGCCGCATGCGTGACTACGTCCGCGGACTTCTGGCACCGGTGGCCCGCAAGAACACCTGGCAACTGGTCGAGCAAGCGGGCCACTCCACTCCCGACGGTCTGCAGCACCTGCTCGCCGGTGCGAATTGGCAGCCCGACGACATCCGCGACGACGTGCAGAAATACGCTGCCAACTGACTCCGCGAGGACGACGGGGTCCTCGTCGACGACACCGGGTTCACCGAGAAGGGCACCCGCGCCCTAGGCTCTCCAGCCACCGTCAGGCCACTGGAGAGCGGCAAGGGTGTTCCGGTGCCGCAAAGTGATTGCCACCGGTGCAACTTCTTTGGAGCCATCTCGTGTTCGCTTGCCCGGGAGACGGCGGTGCTCAAGGGCCCTGACGTGTCGCTTGGTGCGTGCGACCGCTACCGCGCCGATCCTGACGGTGCCGTGGCTCCGGCGACACTGCTGAGTGCCGCCGGAGTCTCGTGGGAGCCTGAGGCTGCCCGGGCCGGGTATGTCCCGACTTACGTGTTCAGGAAGGACTGCAGCAGGGCTGTCAATTCCTGCGGCTTCTCCTCCGTTACCCAGTGCCCCGAGCCCTCAAGGACCCGGCCGTCGACGTTCACAGCGTACTTGCGCCACTGGGCGGGAATGCCTTCACCGAACGATTCCGAGCCGCCGATCGCCAGGATGGGCGTCTTCAGTTTGCCTTCGGCCGCGAACTTTGCGTTCTGGCGGATGTCTTCGCGGAACTGGCGGTACACGCTCATCCAGGCTGTCGTGCGCCCCGGCTGCTTCAGGTAGTGGGCGTAGAAGTCGTAGTCGGACGGTGTGAACGCGGACTTGTTCTGCCCCAAGTACTCGCCGACTATTCCCTTGACGAAGGCGCGCTCGTGGCCGGCGATGAGCTGCTCGGCGAGAGGCAGCTGGAACAGACCGAAGTGCCACGCCGAGGGCTTGTTCGGATCGGCTTCCAGAGCCGGGATGGTGTAGAAGCTCTCGTCCGGGACAGGGGCTTCCATCACGGCCATGCGGCGCACCTCCGACGGCCACTGGGCCGCGTAGGCGTAGCTGACCGACGAACCGACGTCATGGCCGACGACCTCGATTCCGTTGTTCAGCTTCAGCTGCTTCAGCAGCTGATGCACGTCCCCGGTCAGCTGTGCTGTCGAGTAACCGCTCTTGGTGACCTGCGAGTTGCCCATGCCTCGCAGGTCGACGGCGATCACGGTGTGCTTCTTGGAGAGCGGGCCCATTTGCTGCCGCCACTCGGTCCACGTCTGGGGGAAACCGTGGATCAGCACCACTGGCGAACCCTTACCGCCTCGCACATAGTGCATGCGGAATCCGTTGACTTCCGCGTACTTGGACTGGAAACCGGGGGGCGGTTCCGCTTGTCGGAAAGTCGAGTGCCCGGACCCGGCGCCATGCTCCCGACTCTGGCTCCATGCTGTGGTGCTCGCGATCGCGGCGCCCGTCAGGACGGCTACCAGCGCCGCGATGAGCGCGATGATCCTGTTGGTCTTTGCATTCGGGAGCATTCGGGAACCCACGAGTCCCTCCTGAAGCTGTTTCTCGTCATGCGTCGAATCTGGCACGGCGCGGCCCATAGGCCACTTCCTCAATAAGGCGAAACGGACTTCCTCATGTTAGACAGCTCTGTCTTCTAAGAGCAAGGCACGAGGTGGCGAGGGGCGTCACACGCTACCCCTCGCACCCGAATTGCCACGATGCGCAATCAGCAACACGGCGAACCCTGACTCTCTCCGGGGCGGCTGGACACCGTCCGCTCGGCCTGATCTGCACGTCCGGCGACCGCTCGAGGCCGATGCGCGGCTCATGGATCACTTTCCCCACTCGGCCGAGCAGACCTCCTCACGTTAGACAGATCTGTCTTGTTGGGCGCGAGTCCCACAAGGGCGGGGGAGTCTCTCATCTCACCCCACGTACTCGAACGGTCACCTTGGACAATCCAGCTCAGGCCCCGGGGCAGCTGGACTCCTTCCGCGTTCGGCCCGATCTACACGGCAGTTGAGTAGCACGGCCGCCCAGTCGGTGAGCGCCGTGTCTCCGCTGGGCGTAGGTGACGGCGGTTTCTGTGCCAGGCCGGAGGCGGCCTGGCACAGCCACGAGGATGCCCGGCTTCACCACAGGGGTCGTCGGAGGATCGCTTGGTCGACTCGTTGAGAAAGCACTGAGACAGGCGCAGGCTGGGAGTGACGGCGACGACGCGCGCGGGACAGTGGCCTCAGCACACCGGAGAAGGCTTCGATGAACGAGAACATCGCTGCAGCGGCTGGTTCTCGCAATGCGGCGGGCTCGACGGACGGCGTATCCGCATCCGTGGAGCTCGACGCCGAGGGAGTGGTAACCGTCTGGAGCACCGACGCTTGTGATCTGCTCGGATATGAACAGGGGGAGGCGGTCGGGCGACGGGCCGCAGAGCTGTTGGCCGAGGCTGTTACCGGCGATGCGTGGTCCCACTGGGCAGAGCGGACCCCATTCAGCGGCCGGTTCGTGGTGCGGTGCGGCAACGGTCGCCGGTTGCCGGTGTGGGCCGTCGCGCGGCCACACGGTGACGACGCCGAAGACGTACGGTGGCTGGTCACACTCCGCGGGCTGGGGCCGACCGCCCGGACCGGCACGGCCGACGAAGATGCGCCCGAGATGGCCGAACTCAAGCAGTGGGCCCTCGATCAGATGCCGCTGGCCATGTCCCTGTTCGACCGGCGGGGTCTACGGGTGGCGGTGAACGCGGCGATGGAGCGGGTCATGGAACCGTTGCCACTGGGGCTGCGCATGGGAGAGTACGAGCCCGGTCTGCTTATGGCGGGTACGGAAGGCTTCGACGAGGCGGCACAGCGTGTTCTGCGCACCGGTCGGGAGGAGACGATCGAGGGTTATCTGCGGACACCCGGTGAGGACCGCACCCACGCATGGCTGAGTGTGATGTATCCCGTGGTGGACCCCGCAGGCCGGGTGTGGGGTGTGTCCCTGGCCGCGATCGACGCAACCGACCAGTTCCGGGCCCGTCAGCGGCTGAGCGTCCTGAATGATGCCGGCGCACGCATCGGCACCACGCTCGACCTGGAACGCATTGCGGACGAGCTGGCCCAGGTCGCCGCTGAGCACTTCGCCGATTTCGCCGTCGTGGACCTTCTGGACAGCGTGCTCCTGGGAGACGCAACCGTCGACCAGCATGGTGAGCCGGCCCTCCGCCGGACCGCCCAGCGGTCCGTGCTGCCGGACTGCCCGGAGTCGGTCGTGCCGCTGGGCACCCGGCACACCTTCCACGAGAACTCGCCACCCGGCCGGGCGTTGGCAGCCGGACACGGCCTGAAGGACCTCCTTATCGACGAAGATGCCCTGGACGCCTGGGCCGCGGGTTCCGCGGAGCTGGCCCGCAGCCTCCGCGAACACCGCATACATTCCCTCATGGCCGTGCCGCTGCGGGCCCGCGGGGTGACCCAGGGTATTGCGATCTTCGGCCGCCACCGCGCTCCGGAACCCTTCGACGAGGAGGATCTGCACCTGGCCGAGGAACTGGCCACGCGGGCAGCCGTATACCTCGAGAACGCTCGCAGGTACACCAGGGAGCGCACCATCGCGCTGGCCCTTCAGCGCAGTCTCCTCCCGCACCATGCACCTCGTCGGACCGCAGCGGCCGTCGACGTGGCATCGTGCTATCTGCCGGCCGACCCGAGCGTGGGCATCGGCGGCGACTGGTTCGACGTGATACCGCTGTCCGGGGCGAGGGTGGCGCTGGTCGTCGGAGACGTCGTCGGCCACGGCATCCAGGCCTCAGCCACCATGGGCCGGCTCTGCACGGCGGTCCGCACCCTGGCCGACGTGGACCTGACGCCCGACGAACTCCTCACCCAACTCGACGACCTGGTACTGCGCCTGGACCGGGAAGCGGCCGACGGCGGCACCAGCCAGGCGGAGGAAGGGCCCGCGGAGGTGGGGGCGACATGCCTCTACGCGGTGTACGACCCGGTGTCGCGCCGCTGCTCCATGGCTCGGGCCGGCCATCCCACGCCGCTGCTGGCCACTCCTGACGGAAAGGTCGACTCCCTGGAGGTGCCCGCCGGGCCGCCCTTGGGGGTGGGCGGGCTGCCCTTCGAGGTGGCGGAGTTCGAGCTCCCAGAAGGCAGCGTCCTCGCCCTCTACACCGACGGCCTCCTCGAGGGCACTGACTGCAGCCCCGACGACCTGCGCGCCGCTCTGCGCGATGTGTGCCGCCAGCAGAGCTTGGATCCGTTCTGCGACCGGCTCGTGCACCGGCTCGTGCCCGGGCATCGCACCGACGACGCGGCATTGCTCCTCGCGCGAACCCAGGCACTGGATGCCGCCAAGGTCGCCACCTGGGAACTCCCGGACGATCTCGTCGCCGTCGCCCACAGCCGCGAACTGGCGCGTGACACACTCGCCGCCTGGGGCCTGGAGCATGCCGCCTTCACAACCGAATTGGTGGTCAGCGAGTTGGTCACCAACGCCATCCGATACGGCCGCCCCCCGGTCGTCCTGCGATTGATCCATGAATCCGAGCTCATCTGCGAGGTCACGGACGCCAGCAGTACCGCTCCGCACTTGCGGCGCGCACGGCTCTTCGACGAGGGAGGCCGTGGTCTGTTCATCGTCGCGCAACTCGCGCAGCGCTGGGGCACCCGCCACACGCGGACGGGCAAGACCATCTGGGCCGAGCTGCCGCTGCCGGCGTCAGCAGCCGCCGGCCCCGACTGGTGACGGCCGGGCACGGCCGCAAACAACGCCACGGCGCCGACGGGCAGATCCGCCTGGCACCCCTGTTAAATCTCCCTCTCCTCCAGGAGAGACCGATGTATCCGGTTCAGTGCTGGCGCGGTGATCTCCCGATTGGGGATCCTGCCGATCGGCTCGTCCGGCAGGACGGCCCTCGTCAATCACACACTGCGCGGGTTACTGTAGGCGCTCACCCGCCCTTCCTCGAGTTCACCCGCGACGGCGCGGCGCCGAGTTTGCACGGCATTCATCGATGCCCACGGCTGGATCACCGTCTACTGCCTGCCCCCGTACGCTCCGCGACTCAACGCGGTCGAGGGCATCGGGTCCCCGCTCCGTCGCCGTTGCCAAGCCAACGTGGCCTTCGCCACCCCGCTCAACTCATCCGCGCCCTTTGTCGCGGCCTGCGCGAGATCAAGTACCGAAGCCACCTCGTCGGCGGCTGCCTCGCCAGCACCGGACTCACACGCACGACAGCACGTCTGCGACCTCGGTAACTGCACTGCTGCCGCAGCAGCTCGCGCGCGAAGGCACCGGCCCATAGGCGTTGCCTCGCGGCCGGCGACGATCTGGGTGTGCGTTCCACGGCGTACCAGCTGGCGGGACATCCGGCTGGTCGGGACGGTCCGGGGCCTGGTCGACGACGCCCACTCCCCCGGGCCCGCGCGCCAGCCCGCGGATGATCACTGACTACGTGGCAGTCAGGAGTAGAGTGCGACGGCTCCGCCCCACAGAGCGCCTGGATTCAGGCGCTCGGGGAACCGCTCCAACACGGCGTTGAAGAAGTCGAGAGCGCTGTCGTGCTGGAGGAGCAGCTCGTCGACGGTGTCGAGGTACCGGCGGGTCTCGCTGATGGTGCGAGTAGCGTCGTCGTCGAGCTTCTTGTTCTTGTGTCCGGCAACGATCCAGCGGGGCCCGAGGTCTTCGACGATTCCGATGGCTCGGCGCCACGCGTCCAGGCCACCGTGCCCGGCCTCGACCAGGAACTGGTGCACGCCGTTATAGATGACATCACCCGCGACCACGAGCTCGAGGTCAGGGACGTGCAGGACGCTGGTGTCGTCGGTGTCGCTGTGGCCGGCTTCGACGATCACCAGATCATGACCTTCGAGCGTGAACCGGTTGCCGGGCACGGTGACGGCCGTGACCGGTGTGTCCGGGATCTGGCCGGGCAGGAACTTGTCCCAGAAGCCTGCACGGATCGACACGTTGTGGTGCATCTGCTTGATCGTTCCGTTCGTCGCGACGACCTGGGCGCCGAATCGCTCGGACAGGACACCGGCGGTGAACCAGTGGTCGCCGTGACCGTGGGTGGCGAAAATGTGGGTCAGGTTCTTGCCGCTTGCCTCGATCCACTCACCGACAGCCTCGGCCTGAGCGGAAGTCATGGGCGGGTCGACGAGCACGGCGTCACGCTCGCCGTAGACAAGCGTGGAGGACAGAGGCGAGAACATCCGACGGTCGCCGTTGGGGACGAGCTCGGGCACGCTCAGCCGGATCGGGTCGGCGATGAAGACCTCATACGCGAGTGCGCTCTTTGCAGACATGACACTACCTCTTGTTCATGAGCGTTCTATGGATCAGGGGCGGGCAGCTGTAGGGGAAGGGTGGATAGGGCGGCGAACAACGCTGCCGGGGAAAACTGGGCGCAGCCAACAAGGCAGCCGGCTGAGATACACGAGTTGAGTGGTCTTGGTGCACCACCGGACGCGGCAAAGAGCAACAAAAACGGAGTGGCGCAAAGAGCCTCAGGCCGTAGGCACTCCCATGGCTACACGAAGACCCACCCATCCAGGAGTCCAAAGTGGTTCCGAGGATCTGGACCAGCGAGGCGCCGACTGCTTGGGCGCGAGCGAGCCCGATAGCCAGGGTGCACATGGTGCGGCCCCGCTCGAGTGCACGTGACAGGTCCATGAGGTCGGCACGTTCGTCGTAGCTCCGGCCGTACTCAGCCCCAGTTTCGACAGCTCCCGGCGGAACACATCGAATTGGGGTCGGGCGGCGGAATGACCGTCACCGCCGTATGGCACGGGGAGGCACGGCGAACGCCTACTCACCGATCCGAAGACTGCGTCGGGGATAAGCCGCACCGGGACTGGCGACGTCCTCTACGGCTGATCTCGGCACCGTTTGGGTCGGCTGCCACGCGCCCTAGCAAGCTCATCGGACGTCGCGCCGGGGCGCTTCGGTCAGCCGGCCAGTTGCGGGTACAAGGAGGCGAGGTCGGCTGCCAAGCCCGCCTTGACCTGGCGGGAGAGCTCATCGGCCAGCACCTCGTAGGCGTCGGCTTCGATCCCGTCCAGCGCCTGCTCCGCGACGCTGCTCGGCGACGTCTTCGGCGCGTCGACGTGAGCCGCCATGTCGGTGTCCACGTAGCCGACGTGCAGGCCGGTGACCGTGATGCCGCGCGGCTGCAACTCCAGACGCAGCGAGTTGGTCTGCGACCACAGCGCCGCCTTGGATGCGCTGTAGGAACCGGAGAGAGCGACCCAGGACAGGACCGAGTGCACGTTCAGCAGGTGGCCCCCGCCGTTGGCCTCGATGACCGGGGCGAAGGCCCGGGTCATCAGCAGGGGGCCGTAGAAGTTGGTGTCGAACTCGCGGCGAACGTCGTCCACCGAGGAAGCCAGGAACGATGCCGCAACGGCCGCACCGGCGTTGTTGATCAGGATGGTGACGTCCTGTGCCTGTCCCGCGGCGGCGGCCACCGAGGCGGGGTCGGTGACCTCCAGAGGCAGCGCGACCGCGCCGGGGTGGGTGACGGTGCGGGGGTCACGGGCGGTGGCATAGACCTTCTTGGCGCCTCGGTCGTACAGGGACTCGACCAGGGCCCGGCCGAGGCCTCGGCTACCTCCAGTGACGAGAACGGTCGAACCTGCGATTGCAGTCATGAAACTACTCCCAGCGTGACGACCGACGGCAGAAACCGATCGGTTTCCAACACTGTAAACCGATCGGTTTCGCGTCGGCAACACGAGGCGTAGGCTCGCTTCTATGACTTCCAGCGCGCAGGCCTCGCCCGTAGCCACCACGGCAGCGACGGCTCCGACTCGCGAGCGGCTCCTCGATGCCGCGGCCGCGCTCTTCTACCGGGAAGGCGTCAACATCGGCATCGACGCACTGTGTCGGGCGGCCGGAGTCTCCAAGCGGTCGATGTACCAGCTCTTCACCAGCAAGGACGACGTCCTGGCGGCAAGCCTGGACCGTACCGGTTCCCGCTACGTGAGCCGACTGCTGCCGGCCGCCGAGGCCGACCTGCCACCGCGCGATCGCATCATGCATGTCTTCAAGCACCTCGAGTCGCTGTCCGCGTCACCGGACTACCTCGGCTGCCCCTTCCTGGCGACCGCGTTCGAGCTCAAGAACCCGGAACACCCCGCCAGCGTGGTCGCCCGACGCTACAAAGACGCGCTCACCGACTTCTTCCGCGAGGAGGCCGGTCGTGGTGGCGCGCACGACCCCGATCTGCTCGCCCACCAGCTCACCGTCGTCTTCGACGGATCCAGCGCCCGCGCCATGACCCAAGCCCAGAGCCTGGGCGGGCTGGCCACGGCCACCGCCACGGCCCTGCTGGACACGGCGGGAATGTCCTGACAGCTCAGCACCGCCGGACCACGAAGGCCCGGATGCCCCCGCACGCGGCCCGACAAGAGGTCCTGCACGGAGGGCGGGAACCAAGACACGCTTACAGGTGTGGACGATCACGGATCCCCAGAACTGCCGCGAGCCAGCGACTGGGACGACACCCGCAGTCCTACTCCGAGTTCCTGCAGTTGCTCAAGCCGCATGGGATACCGACGGAAGCCGGCATCGCGGAGCCAGGCGCCGTAGGCGCGTCCGTCGCCAGCCTGGGTCGGCGGCTCACCCTTGCTGCGGCGCAGGCGGGCCGATTGGCAGTAACGCTGCCAGCCGTAGTCCCATGGCCCAGTGGGGGTCGATGCGGGTCAGTTCGTCAACGACCCACGCTTGGGGTTGCGGTCTGCCAGTCGCTGCCTTCAAGGCAGATTAGATCAAAACGGACTCTGCGACGGGGGCCGTGTCGGTGGCGGCGCCGCCAGGCGGTGTGTGCGGTCGAACGAGCTTCGACGCGGCCGCCGGAAAAAGCCAGTGGGAGCGCCACTCGCCGTTGGCTAGTCTCACGCAGATGGAGATCCGAACGTTCGACGAGCGGGATTGGCCGCAGGTCTGGCCGATCATCGAGCAGATCATTCGTAAGGGAGACACCTTCTGCTACGACCCGCTGCAAAACGAGGCGCAAGCCCACGACTTGTGGGTGGTACCGCCGCCAGGGCACGTCGTAGTGGCGGTGGAGGATCAGCGCATACTCGGCACCTCCAACATGTACCCCAATCGTCCGGGCCCGGGTGCGCACATTGCCAGCGGAAACTTTATGGTCGCTCCAGAAGCACGCGGTCGGGGTGTCGGCCAGGCGTTGGGCGAGTACCTGCTGGACTGGGCACGGAGCCGCGAATTCGCCGGCGTTCAGTTCAACGCCGTTGCGGCCTCCAACGCGCCGGCACTCAGGCTGTACGAGCGTCTCGGTTTCGCCATGATCGGCACCGTTCCCGGCGCGTTCCGGCATCCCACGCTGGGTGCGGTCGGCCTGCATGTCATGTACCACAACCTGGACTCGTGACCACTACTGGTCTGCTGCGAGTCCAACCCGCGCTTTTACGAAGTGAGCTGCCCGTGGGTGTTCAGCTAGTACTCCAGCAGCGCTTCGCTATCTGGCCTGGTGATAGGCGTTGTTCGGATGTAGGGCGGGGATTGTTGGTCTGGGGCGGTCTTGCCGGACTGCCCCTCCAACGAGTGGAGTTGGCACGTGGCCGGGCTGGGCACGGGGCAGCCTCCCGGCGTGATCGACGACCTTGCGGAGGCTTCTTGGCACCAGGAACTCGACGACCTCTTTGTACGTGTCGGCCATCGTTTCGGCCGCGCTGACCTGCGCCGCAGGATGCGTGACTACATTCGCGGTCTGCTCGGTCCGGTCGGCCGCAAGAACGGCTGACAGCTGGCCGATTCGCCGGCCATCGCACCCCCGACGGCCTCCAGCGGCTGCTGAACAGGGCCGTCTGGGACGCCGACGGCGTCCGTGACGACCTGCAGTCATACGTTGCCGAACAGCTCAGAGACGCCGAGGGCGTCTTGATCATCGACGACACCGGATTCGTCAAGAAGGGCACCACCTCCGCAGGCGTGCAGCGGCAATACTCCGGCACCGCCGGCCGCACCGAGAATTGCCAGATCGGAGTGTTCGCCGCCTACGCCACCACCCGCGGCCGGGCCCTGGTGGACCGGGAACTGTATCTGCCCAGGTCATGGACCGACGACTCCCAGCGCTGCCGCGCTGCGAAGGTCCCCGAAGACCGGGCCTTCGCCACCAAGGGCGAACTCGCCAAGACCATGGTGTTGCGCGCGCTCGCCTCACCGCTGCCGGTCGCCTGGGTGACCGCCGATTCCGCCTACGGTCAGGAATGGCGCTTTCGCCGTCTGCTGGAGGAAGCCGCCGTCGGCTACTTGCTGGCGGTTCCGAAGTCTCAGCACGTGCCGCGCTTCGGCCGCATCGACTACCTCTTCACGCAGGCTCCGCAGGAGGCGTGGGAGAAACGCTCGTGCGGCAACGGCGCCAAGGGCCCGCGCATCTACCACTGGGCTGCCGTCCAGATCCCCGCGATCGAGGTCTTCGACGGCGACACGCCCACACACCAGCGCTGGGCGCTGGCCCGGCGCAGCCTCACCAAGCCCGATGAGATCGCCTACTACCTCGGCTATGCCCCGGTGGGCACCGGCATCGATGAACTGGTGACGGTCGCAGGGCGACGATGGGCGATCGAGGAATGTTTCGTGCGACACGAGGCTGCTTGAGCTGAGTGAACTCACCGAGAGGAGGTTCCGTTGAGGAAGGTGTAGTTCCGGGCCAGTGTTCAGGGCCTGTCCCCG
>NZ_JARAVK010000151.1:0-22798 GCF_033792765.1 Streptomyces sp. PA03-6a
CGGGACGGGTGGGGACGGAGCCGAGCGACAGCGAGAAGGAGGCACCGCCATGGACACCACCCACGGACCGGTCGTGGTCGGCACGGACGGCTCGCCCCGCGCCACCGCTGCGGTGATGTGGGCCGCCGGTGAGGCCGTGCTGCGCGATCGCCCGCTGCACATCCTGCACGCGGCCGGCATCGAGACCCGTTCCGGCAGAGCCCTGTCCCCCCAGACCGCACAGCTGGTCCTCGACGGAGGCCGCGCCCTGCTGGACGAAGCGGCGGCTTCGGCCACCGGCCGCTATCCGGACCTGGCGGTCTCCACCTCACTCGGCAAGGGCAAGCCCGCCGAAAGTCTGCTGGACCAGTCCCTGGCGGAGGGCCTGACCGTCGTCGGCTGCCGTGGACGCGGTGGCTTCCACGCACTGCTGCTGGGCTCGGTCGGGCTGCGGGTGGCGACCCAGGCGCGCGGGCCCGTGGTCGTCGTGCGGGGCAGCGAGCAGCCCTCCACCGGTGTCGTCCTGGTCGGGATCCGGGACGAGACCGATCTGGCCACCGTGCGCTTCGCCGCCGACGAGGCCCGGCTGCGGAAGGCCACCCTGCGTCTCCTGACCGCATGGAGCCTGCTCGGGGCCGTGGGCGAGATGGTGCCGGGGCTGGACGACGCCACGTCCGTCGGTGACCGGGAGGCAGCGGCGGAGCAGCATGTCGCCGACACGATCCGCGAGGAGTATCCGGACATCACCGTGACCGTGGACCTGGTCAAGGCCTCCTCCGCGAGCGGTGCCCTGGTGGATGCCTCGGCCCATGCCGATCTGCTCGTCGCGGGTGCCCGACGGCATCAGCGCTCCAGCGGCCGGCTGGCCCATGTGACCCATGCCGTGCTGCACCACGCACACTGTCCCGTGGCCGTCTTCCACCACGCCTGACCCCGGTACCCCTCGGCGGGCGGGCCGCGAAGGCCTCTCCGCGCGCTACGCGGTGCGTATGAGGCTGCCCGTGATGTGGGTGGGGACGATGCGTATCCACAGATCGTCCTCACCCCCGGACCACGGGCCGGGGTGGGCCTCCAGGACGCGGGCGTCCTCGGGATCGACGACGTGCTCGGCGACCCCGAGGACGAGCACGCTCCATCCCGCGCTGAGGCAGGCGTCGAGCTGATCGACCTCGAAGGCGACCTCGCTGCCCTGGGCGAGGGACGGGGGCGCGTCCGCGGCCGTGCGGTAGACAATGGCCCCGTCGACGACCGCGTAGTTCACCGGGACGACCGCGGGGTGGCCGCCGCAGGTGGTGAGCGCGATCCTGCCGACGTCATGGCCGGAGAGCCGGGTCCAGCACTCCTGCGACAGCAGTTCCTCCATCACCGGCGGGCCGACGGCCTCCGTCTCCCCGGGGACGTGCTCGGCGTCGCCCCCCAGGAGGTGGCTGGCGGTGGTCCGCAGCGCCCCCGCGAGCCGGAGCAGGGCGTTGGTCCCGATGGTGTGATGGCACTGCTCCTCCACGTACCGCACGTAGCTCGGCGTCATACCGGCCTTGGCGGCCACTTCCTCGCGGCTGAGCCCCAGTTGTTCCCGCCGCTGCGCGACGCGACGGCTGACGTCCCCCGGATGGGCTCTCGACCTCTCGGACGGGCCGTCGCGCAATGACTGCCTGGGCACGTCGACCACCTCCCGCTCTCGGGCTCGGACGCTTCGGTTCGTTACCAGCAAGCACACCACCGCGGGCGCCGCGCCGCCAGACCCGCCCGGTCCATCCCCTCGAACGGGTGACCGAGTTATCCACAACCGGTCGGTACTCCACAGGCCGCCGGGGGGCGGCGCCGCGATGCGTCATGGTGGTCCTGCCAGGCCGGATGCGCCGGCGGACGAGGGCCCGATGACGGGGGTGGTCGAGATGGTGGACAGCGGTGGATGCGCGCTGTGGACGGACGGCGGTGACGTGCCGGTGCCGTCGGCGGGCGCGGGGGTGGGCGCGCCCGCCCCGTGCGTGGTTCCGGTGTTCGCACCGATCAGGGCGGGTGGCGGGCGGCACCGGTTGCGGCGCGCGCTGCGCCGGCGGCGGCGGATGATGGCCGCGGGCCTGGCGATGACCGCGGCCGCGCTGGCCGCCGCGGCGCCCCGTACGGATCCGCAGCACGGCCGGGCCGGGCGGGAGGGCCCCGCTCCGGCGCCCGCCGCGGCCGCGCGGGACATGGTGCGGGCGCCGGTGCGCATCGCGGACGCTGCGGCCGCCGGGCTGGTGCGGCCCGGTGACCGGGTGGACATCCTCGCGGCGGCACGCGTGGTGGCCCGCGGGGCGCCCGTGGTGACCGTGCCCTCCTCCGCCGACGGCGCCCCGGGTGGCGGGGCGACCGGCGTGGACGGGGGCGGGTTCGGAGGCGGTGCGCTCATCGTGCTGTCGGTCCCGCGCCGGACGGCGGCGGCGCTGTCCGGCGCCGCGGCCACCTCGCCCCTGGCGGTGGCGCTGCGCTAGCCGCACTCCGTGAGAAAGGCAACCGGCGGGGAGGCCCGCGGCGCCACCCCTTACCCTCGGAGGCCGAACCGCTCACCCACCTCCGTCACCGCCGGCCCCCACGCCGGCGGCGCCCGGCGGACACCACCAGGCCCCACGGGTCCCCCGGGCCGAACTGCACGGTCGTTCTTCGAAAGGAAATCGTCCCTTGAAGGGCTTCAAAGCCTTCCTGCTGCGTGGCAACGTCGTCGAGCTCGCTGTGGCGGTCGTCGTCGGCGCCGCGTTCAGCAAGATCGTCGACGCGTTCGTGAAGGGCCTCATCAACCCGGTGATCGGTGCCATCGGCACCAAGAACCTCGACGGCTACACCCTCTGCATCGAGTCGCCCTGCACCGTCGTCAACGGCGAGCTCACGAAGGGCGTGGGCCTCCTGTGGGGCGCGGTCGCCGGCGCGGCACTGACGTTCCTCATCACGGCGGCGGTCGTGTACTTCCTGCTGATCCTGCCGATGAACAAGCTCAACGAGCGGCGCAAGGAGGGCAAGGAAGCGGCGGTGGCCGGCCCGACGGAGCTGGAGCTGCTGACCGAGATACGCGACCTGCTCGCCCGCCAGCAGCAGGGCCACGGCGGCGCTCCCGGCATCCCCTCCCCCTACGGCGGCCACAGCGGTACCAACCGGACGCATCCGTAGCGACCGTCCGCCTCAGATGTGGTGCGGGGGCTTCTCGTCGAGGAAGCGCGCGAGATCTCCCGCACCACCCTGGCCGGGGCGCTCGCCCCACCCGGTGTCGGTGTCGTCGGACGACTGCCGGTCCAGCGGGTCGTCGAAGACCAGCGCCGGCACGTGCTCGCGCGGCGCTTGCGGGGCCGGGGCCGCGGCGGGCCCCGTAGCGGGGTCGGGGGTGCTGCTCATGCCGTCCAGGGTACGGGGCCGTCCACACGCCCGGCCGCGACGAAGGCCCGGCAGTACGCACGCGGGCGACGCACGACCGGGCCGGCCCGGGAAAGGGTCGAGCCCCGGCACAGGGGGGTGGCGCCGGGGCTCGAGTCTGTGGTGGCGCGGGCGCCTGCAGCGGCGCCCGCCTGACGTCAGGCCGCCTCGATGGACAGCCCGGTTGCGCGCGCCATGCGCTTGAGGTCCGCCAGCGCGTGCTTCTCGATCTGCCGGATCCGCTCACGCGTCAGCCCGTGCTGCTTGCCGACCTCGGTCAGCGTGCGCTCACGGCCGTCCACGATCCCGTACCGCGCCCGGATGATGGACGCCGTCCGGTCGTCGAGCCGGTCGATCAGATCCTCCAGTTCCTCACGCCGCAGCATGACGAGTACGGAGTCCTCCGGCGAGGCCGCCGACGTGTCCTCGACGAGATCGCCGAACTGGGTCTCGCCCTCGTCATCCACCGACATGTTCAGGCTCACGGGGTCGCGCGCCCAGTCCAGTACGTCGGAGATCCGTTCCGGGGTGGAGCCGAGCTCGGCCGCGATCTCCGCGGGCTCCGGGTCGCGCCCGTGCTCGCGGTTGAACTCGCGCTGCACCCGGCGCACCCGCCCCAGCTCCTCCACCAGGTGGACGGGGAGCCGGATGGTGCGCGACTGGTCCGCGATGGACCGGGTGATCGCCTGACGGATCCACCACGTCGCGTACGTGGAGAACTTGAAGCCCTTGGTGTAGTCGAACTTCTCGACGGCGCGTACCAGGCCTGCGTTTCCCTCCTGGATGAGGTCGAGCAGCGGCAGGCCGCTGCGCGGATAGCGTCGCGCGACGGCGACGACCAGGCGCAGGTTGGAACGGATGAAGACGTCCTTGGCCCGCGCACCCGCGGCGGCTATCGTCTCCAGTTCCTCTCGGTCGGCGTCCGCTCCCTGACCCAGCTCCTCGCCCGCGAGGAGCTGCTCGGCGTAGACGCCGGCCTCGATCGCCCTGGAAAGCTCGACTTCCTGCGCGGCGTCGAGCAGCGGCGTGCGCGCGATCTCGTCGAGGTACATGCCGACGAGGTCGCGGTCGGCCATCTCGCCGTGGCCTGCGCGAGCGCTGCTGTTCCCGCCGGTGGTGCTGCGGGCGACGGCACGGGTTGCCATGCGTGCTCCCTTGCGAAGGTTCGGTCGGGTGTCGGATCGAGTGAGCTGCCCCTCCAGCAGCTTCACGCGTGCCTTTCGGCTGCCCACTCGAAAAGAGATAACGACTGGAATCCGGACACAATTCCCAAGCGCCGCCCCGTTTTTTACGATCTTGCAGTACCCTGTCCGGCCACAGCCGGAGGTGGATCATTGCCCGAGTCCGTCGAAGTGCAGGTCAGGCCGGGTGGGGAAGAGGACCTGCAGGCCCTCACCGACCTCTACAACCACTACGTCCGTGAGACACCGGTCACATTCGACCTGGAGCCCTTCTCCCCGGAACAGCGCCGCCCTTGGCTGCTCTCCCACCCGGAAGACGGACCGCACCGCCTTTTGGTTGCCCACGGGACGGAACAGGACGGTACGAACGCACTGCTCGGATACGCCACGAGCAGCCCGTTCCGCCCGAAGGCCGCGTACTCCACCTCGGTGGAGACCTCCGTGTACTGCGCCCCGGAGGCCGGGGGCCGCGGCGTCGGCACCCTGCTCTACACGGCGCTCTTCGAGGCCCTGCGGGGCGAGGACCTGCACCGCGCGTACGCCGGGATCGCGCAGCCCAACGAGGCGTCCGTCCGCCTGCACACCCGTTTCGGCTTCCGCCCGCTGGGCGTCTACCGCGAGGTCGGCCGGAAGTTCGGCCGCTACTGGGACGTCGCCTGGTACGAGAAGGACCTGACCTGAACCGGCGCGCGCTCAGCGCAGCCAGGGAAGGTCCACCGCTCCGTTCTGCGGCTGCAGGCCCTCGGCGATGACCCGGCAGATCTCGCCGAGCTGGCGCACCTGCTCCTCCGAGAGCCGGTCGAAGATCGCCCCGCGCACCGCCTCCACATGGCCGGGAGCGGCCGCGGCGAGCGCTGCGAAGCCCTCGTCGGTGAGGACCGCGAGCTGGCCGCGCCGGTCGGAGGGGCAGTTCTCGCGACGGACCCAGCCGTTCTCCTCCAGGCGGGAGATGGCGTGGGAGAGCCGGCTGCGCGTAATCTTCGAGCGTTCGGCCAGCTCCGTCATGCGCATCCGGCGGTCGGGGGTCTCCGAGAGCCACACCAGCAGCGAGTAGTACGCGTGCGGCATCCGCGCGTCGCGCTGGAGCTGCCGGTCGAGTGCGTCCGAGATCAGCTGGGTGGACGCCATGTACGCGCGCCAGGCGCGCTGCTCCTCCTCGCTCAGCCAGCGGGGTTCGGGGGCTCTCGTCGTCATCCTCCCACTCTACGAATTCGACCTTGAACTTTCAAGCAATCGCCGGTACGTTCCCCCTTGCCAGCTTGAGACTTCAAGGAACTCTTCAGGTGAGGGAGCCGTATGACGACCCCGACCGCACCGGACGCAGCCCCCGCCCCGTCGCGCGCGGCCACCCGCACCCGGGTGCGGATCCCCCTGACCTTCCCCGACGGCTGGACGACCCCGGCCGACGTCTTCACCTTCACCGGCCTCGCCGACGGCAAGGAGCACATCGCGCTCGGCCTCGGCCCTCACGAGGGCGCGACGTCTCCGCTGGTCCGCCCGCACTCCGAGTGCCTGACGGGCGACGTCTTCGGCTCCGCGCGCTGCGACTGCGGCCCCCAACTGCGCGAGGCCGTGCAGCGCATCGCCGAGACCGGCGGCTACCTGCTCTACCTGCGCCAGGAAGGCCGCGGCATCGGCCTGTACGCCAAGCTCGACGCGTACGCCCTCCAGGACGAGGGCCTGGACACCTACGCCGCCAACCGCGCCCTCGGCCGCCTCGACGACGAACGCGACTACACCGCCGCCGCCCAGATGCTCGGCGCCCTCGGCGTCGACGCCGTCCGCCTGCTCAGCAACAACCCCGACAAGGCGGCGCAGCTGTCCGCGCTGGGCGTCACGATCACCGAGCGGGTGCCGACCGGGGTCCACCTGTCGGAGGACAACGTGCGCTACCTGCGCGCCAAGGCCGAGCACACCCACCACACCCTCGACCTCCCGGCCTGAGGAGGCCCCATGCGCATGCCCGCCCTCTACCTCTCGCACGGCGCCCCGCCGCTCGCCGACGACCCGGTGTGGCCCGGCGAACTGGCCGCCTGGTCCGCCGGGCTCCCCCGCCCCACGGCGGTCCTCATGGTCTCCGCGCACTGGGAGGAGGCCCCGCTCGCCCTCGGCGCCACCACCACGGTCCCGCTCGTCTACGACTTCCGGGGCTTCCCCCGCCACTACTACGAGGTGCGGTACGCGGCCCCGGGCGCGCCCGCGCTGGCCGACTCGGTGCGCAAGCTGCTGCGCGGCGCGGGCACTCCCGTCCAGGACATCCCCGACCGCGGCCTGGACCACGGGGCGTACGTCCCGCTCGTGGAGATGTACCCGGACGCCGACGTCCCCGTGCTGCAGGTCTCGATGCCCACGCTCGACCCGCAGGAACTCATGGACGTCGGGCGCAGGCTCGCCCCGCTGCGCGACGAGGGCGTGCTGATCGTCGGCAGCGGCTTCTTCACCCACAATCTGGCCGCGCTGCGGCACGCCGGCGGGGTGCCGGGCTGGTCGGCGGAGTTCGACGACTGGGGGCACCGCGCGCTGGACGGGCAGGATGTGGACGCCCTGCTGGACTTCGAGCACAAGTCCCCCGCCGGGCGGCTCGCCCACCCCAGGACCGAGCACTTCGCACCGCTCTTCGTCACGATGGGCGCGGCCGAGGACGACCTCGGCGCCCAGCGCAGCGTCATCGACGGCTTCTGGATGGGCCTGGCCAAACGGTCCGTGCAGTTCGGCCGGTAGTCTCCGCAACGCGAAGGGCCCCGCTTCCTCCCATGAAGCGGGGCCCTTCGCCGTACTCGCCGTCTCCGGCGTGCCGTCGTCGTCGACGCGTCCGTCAGTGGGCGATCACCGGGACGGCGACCTCCTCTGCGCCCTCGGCGTCCTTGGTGCCGGACGCCGCCACCACACCGCCGCCACCGGTGGTGGTGATGAAGGTGAAGGCGATGATCGCGGACAGGGCCAGGATGCCGACCGCCCACCAGATCGCGGTGGAGTAGCCGTGCACGGCCGCGGCGTTGACGAAGCCCTGCTTGCCGAGCGTACGGGCCTCGGCAGCGTGTGCGGCGACCCACGTGGTGGTGGCGCTGGCCGCGATGGTGTTCAGCAGCGCCGTGCCGATGGCACCGCCGACCTGCTGCGAGGTGTTGACCATGGCGGAGGCGACACCCGCGTCACGCGGCTCGACACCGTGCGTGGCCAGGCTCATGGCCGGCATGAACGCCGTACCCATGCCGAGGCCGAGCAGGATCTCGGCCGGCAGGACCAGGCCCGCGTAGGAGCTGTCGACCGACAGCTGGGTCAGCAGCAGCATGCCCAGACCCGCCACCAGGAAGCCCGGGGTCATCAGCAGGCGCGGACGGACGCGGGTCATCAGACGCGCGCCAATCTGCGTGGAACCGGCGATCATGCCCGCGATCATCGGGAGGAAGGCGAAGCCGGTCTTCAGCGCGGAGTAGCCCTGGACGACCTGCAGGTAGTAGGTGAGGAAGAGGAACAGGCCGAACATCGCGATGATGGCCAGGCCCAGCGAGAGGTAGACGCCACCGCGGTTGCGGTCGGTCACCACGCGCAGCGGCAGCAGCGGGGCCTTCACGCGGGCCTCGACGACCACGAACGCGACCAGCAGCACGACCGAGGCCACGAACAGGCCGATCGTGGTGCCCTCGCTCCAGCCGTGGGTCTCGGCGCGGGTGAAGCCGTAGACCAGCGAGACCAGACCCGCGGTGGCCAGCACGACGCCGGGGATGTCCAGGCCGCTGCTGTTGCGGCTGCCGGCGGGCTCGTGGACGAAGCGCATGGCACCGAACGCGGCGACGGCGGCGAAGGGGATGTTGACGAAGAACGTCCAGCGCCAGTCCAGGTACTCGGTGAGCACACCACCGAGGATCAGGCCGACGGCACCGCCACCACCGGCGATGGCGCCGTAGATGCCGAACGCCTTGGCGCGCTCCTTGGCCTCGGTGAACATCACCGCGAGGAGCGACAGCGCGGCCGGCGCGAGCAGCGCGCCGAAGGCACCCTGCAGAGCGCGGGCACCGAAGAGCACCCCCTCGTTGGCCGCGGCGCCGCCGATCGCGGAGGCAGCCGCGAAGCCGATCAGGCCGGTGACGAAGGTGCGGCGGCGGCCCCACAGGTCGGCGATGCGTCCGCCGAAGAGCAGCAGGCCGCCGAAGACCAGTGCGTAGGCCGTGATGACCCACTGCTTGTTGGCGTCGGAGATGCCCAGGTCGGTCTGGGCGGAGGGCAGGGCGATGTTCACGATGGTGCCGTCGAGGACGACCATCAGCTGGGCTATCGCGATGAAGGCCAGCGCCTTCCAGCGCTGGGCGTGTGCCAGATCAGGCATGGATGAACTCACTAACGGTACGAAGAGATGACGACATTGAAGACGAAGAGGACATACGGTACGTAACAGAAATGTTGTGGGCGAGTGAATTACGCGGGGGCGCCCGTTCGGCAGACGGAACTCAGCGACATTGCCGAAGGTCCTCGAAAGTGGCGGAGTCACCCGGGAGTTCGGAGCGCGCCGGCGCCTCCAGGCCGTCCACGAACAACTGCAGATGACGGCGGATGAAGCGCTCCATGCTGCCGCAGTGCTTACCGGGCAGCGGCCGCGTCAGCTGGCTGACGGCCACCATCACGTCGCCGACGTCGATGTCGGCGCGGAGCCGTCCGGACCGCCGCCCGGCGGCCATCAGCTCCTCGATCGCGTGCTCCAAGCGTATGCGGCTCTCCTCGAGCCGCGGGTCCCCCTTGCCGAATCCGGTGGAGAGCATCGGGCACAGCGCGCCCACGCGCTCGTCGGCCGCCTCGTGCACGAAGCGGCGCAGCGCGTCGAAGGCGTCCGGCTCCTGCGCCAGCGCCTCCTCGGCCCGCCGGGTGATCCTGTCCGTCACCGACAGGGCCACCTGGAGCGCGAGCTCCTGGCGGTCGGCGAAGTGCCGGTAGACGGTGGCGTTGCCCACACCCGCCCGCTTGGCTATCTCGTCGAGCGGGGCGTCGGTACCGTGCTCGAGGAGCACCTCGCGGGCGGCGACGATGATCCGCTCGCGGTTGCGCGTGGCGTCCGCGCGGAGCTTCGTGGCGACGACTGCCATGACGGGTACTCCTCTCTGTCCTCGGTGGCGCTCGGTTCCGGGGAGCGAGTCCCCGTTTGTGCGACGTAGGTGTAAACGGGGAGCCGTTCCCCGGATATTTCAGGGTCGCTTGTGAGCTGAGTCACAATCAATGCGGGTGGCTCCGGCAGCGCTTGGGGGGCCTCCCGGACCGTCCGGTCCCGCACGCACGGGAAGGGCCCCGGACGCTACCGCGCGCCCGGGGCCCTTCCGCTCCTGCCGATGCCTGCTCCGCTTACTCCACGACGAGCTCGACCGGGATGTTGCCCCGGGTCGCCTTGGAGTAGGGGCAGACCTGGTGGGCCTGCTCGATCAGGGTGCGGCCGGTCTCGTTCTCCAGCTCCGACGGCAGCTCGGCACGGAGCACGACGGCCAGGCCGAAGCTCGTGTCGTCCTTGCCGATGGTCACCTCGGCGGTCACGGAGATCTCGCTGGTGTCCACCTTCGCCTGCCGCCCGACCAGGGCAAGGGCGCTGGCGAAGCACGCGGCGTAGCCGGCGGCGAAGAGCTGCTCGGGGTTGGTGCCCTGTCCGTTGCCGCCGAGCGCCGGCGGCATGGCCAGCGCCAGGTCGAGCTGGCCGTCGGAGCTGACGGCGCGCCCGTCACGGCCGTTGGCGGTGGCGACAGCGGTGTACAGCGCGTCCATGGAACGTCCTCTTTCGATCGGTTGCGATCCCGTTGACGACAAGTAGAGCACACAACTGAGTTGCACACAACTAAAACGTGGACGGTCGGGCTACCCTGGACCCATGACCGCCACCGCGCCCGCCCGCGCCGGGGACCACCTCCGGCTCGAGAACCAGATCTGCTTCTCCCTGCACGCCGCCTCGCGCGCCTTCGGCGGCGTCTACCGCGTCGTGCTCAAGGACCTCGGCCTCACCTACCCCCAGTACCTGGTGATGCTCGTGCTCTGGGAACACGGCGCCCTGCCGGTCAAGAAGATCGGCGAGCACCTGCGCCTCGACTCCGGCACCCTCTCCCCCCTCCTCAAGCGCCTCGAGGCCACCGGCCTCGTACGCCGCGAGCGCTCCACCGACGACGAGCGCTCCGTCACCGTCCACCTCACCGACGCCGGCACCGCGCTGCACACCAAGGCCCTCCAGATCCCGCTCCGCATCTCCGCCGCCACCGGCCTCGACCTGGAGGAGATCAACGACCTCCGCGCCCGCGTCGACCGCCTCACCGCGGCCCTCACCGCCGCCGACCTCAACGACGGCCCGCCCTGCGGCTGACGCCCCTCGCGGGGCGCCACACACCACGGCACCCGGCGCAATCGCCGGCACACCCCTGACCCTCATCCGCTAGGCTGTCCCACGCCTCCGCCTCAGTAGCTCAGGGGATAGAGCACCGCTCTCCTAAAGCGGGTGTCGCAGGTTCGAATCCTGCCTGGGGCACAAGGGAAAAGACCCCGGACCGATCAAGGTCCGGGGCCTTTGACATCCACTTTCGACATCAACGGCAGCGGTCGACGGCAGCTATCGCGCTGGTCTTCCGCCTCTGGATGTGGTCTTTCCGCCTGCCGTGTCGTGCCCCAAAACCGCTTGCGACCGAGCTCTACCGACGTGACACGATGCCGGTCCGGCATGGTCGACAAGGGGGTGCGGACGTGACCAAGGACGAGGCCGTCAGGCAGCTGAGGATGCTCGCGCGGTCGCGTGCGTTCGGACGGCCCGTGGGCTCTGATCGGCTCATCGCAGCGGCTCTCGACGCCCTCCTGGCCGACGTGGACACGCCGTCGCTGCCACTCCTTGCCGGCCTCGGGCGGCGCGAGGAACCCGAAGCGTCCGAGCTGTTCGATCAGGTGATGGACGAGCTCGGCTTCGTCTTCGAACCACCGGCGGATCCGACTGCCGCTCGTTGGGAACTGGCCTACTGGCTTGCCGAGCAGATCGCCGATGGGTCGCTCGACCCCGCAACCGGCGCGGACATGATCTGGACCGAAGCAGCCAGTGAACTCCGGTATCCGCCTGAGTTGGAGCCCATCGTCTCGTGCGCCATCGCGCTCGACGACTGGAACGAGAACTGGTCAACCCCGTGGGAAGAGATCACCAGCGATGTCGTCCGCGCTGTTCACGAACTGCTGCGGAACCGGTCGTCGTCAGCCCCGAGACGCTGAGCCAGCGTTCAACGACGGAGACCCCGGGCTGCCATTGCCCGGGGTCTCCGTCGCATTCACGGCATCGGGCGGCCGGTCACCGGTCGACACGCCTCCTCAGCAGGCGGTCCATGTGGCTGATGGCCTCGCGCTGAGTGTCCTGCACGACGTGCGTGTAGACGTCCATGGTGATGCTGATCTGACTGTGGCCGAGGATCTCCATCACCACGCGCGGAGCCACGCCGGCCGCGGTCAGCAGCGTGGCGCAGCCGTGCCGAGCGTCGTGCAGCCGGATGGCGCGGAGTCGGGCGCCGTCTGCGACCCGGGTGAACGAGCGGTAGAGGTTGCGGGGCTCGATCGGCCTGCCGGTCCGGGTGGTGAAGACGTAGCCGCTGTTGTCCTGCCACTTCTCCCCTGCACGCTGCTGGGTGGCCGTCTGCCGCATCCGGTGCCAGCGCATCGGCGCGATGCACAGCGCAGGCATGGGCACAGCCCGGCGACGGCGGCCCTTGGGGTCGTCGTCGTACAGCACCCCGCGCCGGCGCTGTGTCTGCTGCCGGACGTAGAGGACGCGTTTGTCCAGGTCGACGTCCGTCCAGCGAAGGCCGATGATCTCGCCCCGGCGCAGGCCCATGGCGATGGCAAGCACGAAGGCCGCGTAGAGCGGATCCTTACGCGCGGCGGCGAGGAAGGTAAGCGTCTCGTCCAGCGTCCAAGGGCCCAACTCACGGGCCCGAGGCCGTGGCGGCTCGACCAGCGCAGCCACGTTGCGGGCCACCAGCTCCTCACGGCAGGCCGCCGAGAGCGCCGTACGCAGAACCCGGTGTGACTTCTTGGCGGTTGGGCCGGTGGTGTCCTGCTCCAAGCCGTTCAGGAAGCGGCGGACATCGGCGACGCCCAGGGATTCCAGCCGCTTGGACCCGAGTCGGGGCACCAGGTAGAGCCTTACGTGCGCTTCGTACTTGTCGTAGGTGCTGAGCTTGCGGCGCGGCTTGACCACATTGTCTAGCCAGTACGGCAGCCATTCGGCAAGCTTGGCCGACCGCGTGGGCACCGGGATGCCGCTGTCGACCTTGTCGAGCAGCTCGCGGCGCTTGATGTCGCACTCGGCCCAGGTCTTGCCGTAGGCGAACTTGCGGGCCCGGGTGCCGTCCGGCTGGAGGACGTAGACGGCGGCTTGGTAGCGGCCGTCCTTGCGCTTGGTGATGGTGCCGGCGCCGTTGGGGTTGCGCTTGCGCTGTCCGGGCATCAGGCTGCAGCTTCCTCGGTCTCGCGGGCGCTGAAGTCCCGTAGGGCGTGGGCGGGGAGGCGGCGGGCGCGGCCGATGGTGATGGAGACCAGGCGCGCGAGCGGATCAGGTCGTAGACGGTGGAGCGTCCGAGCTTGAGCCGGGCCGTGACTTCCGGCACGGTCAGCAGCTCCGCTGGCGGTCGTCATGCTGCGGCTCCTTCCAGGGCCAGTTGGTCTCGCAGGGCTTCGCGGGCGGTTTCGCGGTTGAGCTGGATGTCCCGGGCCATGGACGCGGCAAGCACCGATTCGCCGGGGTGTGGCCGTGGCCGGCGTATTGCCAGTCGGCGAGGACCAGCACGGTGTCGGGATCGATGGGCTCCAAGCCGAGGACGTCGCGTTCCTGGGTGACGCGGTAGTCGGCGCGTTCCTGGCGCAGTGCACCAAGGGTGGTGGAGTAACGTCGGGATCTGGTGGAGAAGTGGCCACGGAAGCCGAGCCCAAGGCAGCTCCAGCCCGAAGCCGTTCCACCGACCCCACGCGGGATTTCTCTCGGTGTCAGCAGCCGCTGGTAGAACACGCGCATGACGTTCAGATTTGAAGCACACATCGCGTTCGGGTTCGACGATCCCGAGCCGGACGGCACCTTGAGCGCTGGGATCGCCGAGTCCGACGACGAGGAGGACTTCTCGCTGTCATTCATGTGTCGCTTTGACGAGCCCGACGAACAGGACGTGCGTCTCGGCTTCGACTCGCACTGCGTTGTCACGCCCGACCAGAACACCGCGTACGGGTGTGTGCGCCAGGTCGAACTGGACGGAGATGTCTTGCGGATCACCCTGGGCCCTGAGTCCGTGGATGCGCTGGGGCTGGAGGACCCGACAGTCGAAGCCGTCCTGCGAGCGCCGGCTCCGGATGTGGCTCGCATGCTCGAAGTTCTTGCGCGCATCCTGACCTACGGGCGACCTGACGCCCGTCCCTTGGTGATCTCCCTGTAGGAGGCGCGGTCGGCCCGTCCTGGGCCGTGCAAGGCGAACCGAGGTTGACCGCGATGACAGCCAACGAGCACGTCTACCCAGGTCAACGGGGGTACGGGGAGGGAAGCGCGCAGGTGGGGCACTCGCTCACCACTTCCGGAAGAACTAATCAAGTGCCGATGCACTGCCGGCCCTGGTGAGCTCCCGGATGGCATGATCCGGACCATGAACGTAGACCCCGGATCTGGTGAGACCGGTGGGCCCTTGGACGATGCTTTCCGCCTCGTCCGCGCGGAGGTGCCGGACCTTGTCGTTGAGCGTGCGGCCAGCGGCGAGAGGGTTGGCGCGGACTTTCTGCTCCGAATCGCGGGAAGCGTCGAGACTGTTGAAGTTGAGTGCCGGCCTGGCGGTCAGCCTGTGTTCGTCGTCTCCGACGAGTACTCCTGGATCGAGGCGGCCGACCCCGCCGCTGCCGCCCAAGCCATCCTTGATCTCCTCAAGGCATAGCCGGAGTGGCGTTACTGAATTTGAATGCGTGATGTCGGGCCTACCGCTCGCTGATGACGGGCCCAGCATGCAGCGATGAAGGGTCCATGCCCGGCGGGCATGCGTTAGCTTGCCCGCCATGATTGAACTTGGACCAGTCGCCTGGCCACCTGCCCCGATCAGGACCGAGCGGCTCGTGCTCCGCGAGTCCGAGGCCCACGACCGCGCAGGGCTGATCGAGCTGTTCGCCTCGCCAGAGGTGGGCACCTACATCGGTGGCCCTCGACCGCGTGACGAGCTGGAGCGCGCGGTGCCTGAGGTGCCTGGACGACGCCCTGGCTTTTTTGTGGTCGAGCTCGACGGAGCGTTGATCGGCATCGTCACCCTTGACCGGCGTGCCCCAGAGCGTCCGGGTCACGTCCGCCCGGAAGGCGGCGAGGCCGAGCTCGGCTACATGTTCCTCCCTCAGGCGTGGGGATACGGGTACGCCACCGAGGCGTGCGCAACGGCACTCGACTGGTTCGCCGACACGCTCCCCGGCGAGCCAGTCGTGCTCACCTCCCAAACAGCCAACGCCCGCTCGACGCGCCTCGCGACGAAGCTGGGTTTCACCGAGGTGGCGCGGTTCGAGGACGGCGCCGAACAGTGGCTTGGCGTCCGGTCCCCGGTCGCGCCGTCCGTGTGAGCTCGTGCTCATTGCCGCAAGGCGGCCTCACCACCGAGCGGCAGGCCCGACATCACGCATTCAAGTTCAGTAGCCGCTCCGGCGAACGTGCCACACACGAGGGTGCCGAAGGGGGAACCACTGGAAATCACGGTCCTGGTCATCAGCTCCCACAGGCTCGCACCGGAGGCGGCGAAGTGCCTCTCCGCCGACCTCGTGCCTCAGCTGCCCGTACGTGCTGGACTGCAACCATCCGGATTCTCCGCACGCCGCATCCGCCGCCAGTGCACGTACAACTTGGCGAAGGTCTCCTGCACCAGGTCATCAGCCCGATGCCAGTCCGAACACAACAAAAAGGCCACTCTTCGCAGCCAGTCCGCCCTGGACTCGGCGAACTCCCTGAACTCCTCATCACGCCCGCGCTCCGCCATGAACGGCACTCCTCTCCAGGCCGCACTCCAGGTGAAGCCCGACACCCTGATGCCAGAAGCAAGGCGAAAGGTTGCACGACCCATCGTGCTGACGGCGGTCATTTCTCCCGTCGTGGTGCGGCGGGATCGTCACCGTGCATGGGGGTCACCGGTGACCGGCCTGTCACCAGCCGGGCAGAAGCACCAGGTGCCCCCGGTAGCCTCCCTCCCGGAGAGGTCGGACGGCGGCTCCTCCAGGCACGGCCTACTCCGGTGCGCGATAGGCGGCGGCCAGGTAGTCGCCGACGTTGTCCGAGGCGACGAAGACGATCCGCCCGTCCTTCAGCCGTATCGCGAAGCACTTCTCCACTTCGCCCTTCGCGATGAAGTTCAGCTCCGGCACGGAGTAGCGGCCGACGATCTTCCCCGTCGCGGGATCCTGAGCGGTGAAGGAGTTGTACTTGTGCCCCTTCTTCCGCCATTCCTGGATCGGTTGCCGCGTCACGCCCGGTTCTCTCGCCACGAACTTCCGACCGTCATCGCCTCCCATGGGGTTCAGATCCGTGCCGGTACGCGCGTCGTACGTGGACCCGCCGACCAGGCCCCGGTCCTGTGAGTCCAGTGCCCTTGACGCACTTGCCGGGTAATCCAGCTGCCGGTAGTACATGCTGTGGCCGTCCGACAACCGGATGGCCTCGAGCGACATGTTCGAGACGCGGACGATCCGGTCGTCCATCACCCAGACGGCATGCACGTAGTCGTAGTCCCCCGCGTACCCCGTCGGCACGTCCCAGAGCTTCCTCAGGATCGGCCCGTGCCCGCCGTTGGCGTCGTCGGGGTTGTCCCCGCCCGCACAACCGGAGAGCCCCGGCCCCCCGAGGAGACCCAACGCGACGACCCCCGCGGCGCATCTGGATCTGCGGGGCTTCCGGGGGCCGGATCGGCGGATGGATCGGACGGCGCGCACGAAGTCAGCCCCCACGAGACGAACGACAGATCCGCACAGCCTAAAGGTCGTCCCCGTACGGGGGGTTGCCCGGTGAGGGCGAGGTCGGGGCACCGTCCAAGCGTGTCCGGACGGCCAGTGGGCACGTCCGTGGTCAGCACCTGCGATGCCACCACGCCAGATCCGGGTCCGCCAGTGGCTCATGGTGCGTTCGTCCGAGAAGGACCGTGTCCAGGCGTTCCACCTGCACTCGGAGTTCGGTGGCGGCCCGCGGCGGAAGGAGGAGCAGGGCCTCTTGCAGCTTGTCCCGGGCCCAGCCCTCGCCACAACAGGGGCACGTGAACTCGGCTTCCCAAGGCCTCCACCGGCGCTTGGTGCCGTGAACGCGCACAGACCACGCGCTGAGCGCCACTGCCACGATGCCCGGGGACAACCGCTCCCGTTCGAGCACACGGATGGCAGCATTCGCCGCCCCCGACAGACCCGGGACATCGCGGCGACGGATCCAAGGGCTTCCCCATCCGCGATCTCGCGGTCGAAGCGAAGCCGGCCTTCTACGCGGCACGGCCCCTTCGGATGAAAGTCATGGACGGCATCTTCCCACGCCCCGGGATCGACCGGCCGGCTCGCGGGCGGAGGTCGGCACGAGGCAAGTGCCTACGGAGCCGGCCGTTCGACACCCGGTCCCCACGCTCGAAGGCGGCCCTCACCCTCGCCAGATGAGGAACTCGTGCGCTGTCGCGATCAGGGCACGCGCTGCGGCGCTGGGCGTCCGCTCGGACGCAGTGGCCAGGGAGAACGGCCAGTCCAGGTCGGCGCCGTCGATGGTCAGCGTGGCGACGCCCTCCGCCTTGGCGAGGGCGGGCCGTGGCAGGAGCGCCACGCCCAGGCCGTTGCGGACGTAGGCCACGCCGGTGGGGAGGTCGGTGATCTCGAGGGCGACACGACGGGTCACGGAGGCGGCGGCGAAGGCCTGATCGGCGACGGTCCTGATGCCGTAGCTCACGGGGAAGTCGACGAAGTCCAGGCCGGCCAGTTCGGTGATCGGCACGGTGCGGCGTTCCGCGAGCGGATGGCCGGCCGGCACGACGAGGTCGAGCACCGAGGCGACGAGGTCGGTCAGCGTGATGCCGGTGGGATGCGGTCCGGGCAGGGAGACGAAGGCGAGGTCGAGCCGCCGTTCGAGGAGGGCGTCGATCAGGCCCTGGGAGCCGGAGGCGGCGGCGCTGGTCTGCAGGAGCACGCCGGGGTGACGCCGGTGGAATGCGCCGAGGAGCGCGGGAAGGTCGATGAGCCCCACCGTGGTCATCGTGCCCAGCCGCAGGGTGCCGCGCAGTCCCCCGCGGACCTCGGCCACCGCGTCCACGGCTTCCCGGGCGGCGTTGAGGGCGGCATGGGCGCGCGGGAGCAGGGCGGCACCGGCATCGGTGAGCAGGACGCGTTTGGAGGTGCGTTCCAGCAGCGGCGTGCCGAGTTCTCGCTCGAGGTTCTTGATCGTGGTCGAGACCGCGGACTGGACGACGTGCAGCCGTGCGGCGGCACGGGTGAAGTTCGCTTCCTCGGCGACGGTGACGAAGTGCTCGAGTTGGCGCAGTTCCACACTCCCAATATCCCACAGGTATCTCTCGGCGAGATGGCTGCGGTCTCCGACTTTCGTTGGACGGCGACCGTTGCGTACGGCGACCCTGTTCACCGGGGGAACTGCTCGAATGAGGAAACGGCTCACCACAGGAGGCTTGGAGATGACCTACAAGACGCCACCGACATATCTGGGCAGCGGCGACCCGGTGCGGCAGCGCAAGGACTACTACCCTCCTTGGCTGGACAATCTCGCCGATGATGTGACGCTGGAGGCCGGTGTCTTCAACGGGACCATCCACGGAGCCAAGGACGTTCTCGCGATACTGTCCTACGCGCGCACCCTGTACGAATTCCAGGACTTCATCTACATCGGCACATACGGAGAGAACGGCTTCGTCGAGGACTACGCGGCGACGGTGGACGGCAGGCCGATCGCCAATATCGCCGTCGTCTACATGAACGACGAAGGGAAGACGCAGCATCTTGTGATGAACCACCGGCCGCTGCCGATGCTCCGGTACTTCTCCCGGAAGCTGGGCGAGCACTTCGCCGGTACGGAGTATGCGAAATACTGTGCCGACCCGTCGGATGCCGACCGCGACTGAACACTTTCCCGCCCGTTTCGCAATCGGGTAAAACTGGTGGCCTTTGTGTCACCCGAGGCGATTTTCGCCTTTCTCGCCGACCTGGCGAAAGCGAAGACCGGCCGCACCATGGAGAATGAACACTGTCCGCTCTTTACGCGGACACCGCCAAGGGTCGTGACCTGATCGACGACCCGCAGGTGTAGGCGGGCGAGAACTTTTGCGGGGCACGGTGCGCCCATCACTTCACTGCCCATCGGGCGATGCCGCCCTCGACCAAAGGAGAGATCCCATGCCCGTGCCACAATCCATGCGCGCGCTCGTGGCCGGAAAGGTCGGCGAGCCGACCGACGTCCTGCGGCTGGAATCCCGGCCTGTCCCCACGCCTGAGGCCGGTCAGGCGTTGATCCGGGTGAAGGCGACTCCGGTTCACGCGAGCGATCTGCACGTACTGCGCGGCCGCTACGGTTTCTCCCCCGGGTTTCCCACCGTCGGGGGGCACATGGAATGCGTGGGCCGCATCGAGGCCCTGGGCCCGGATGCGGGGGGACTGACGATCGGCGAGCGCGTGGTGACCGTCGCGGTCCCGGCGGTACCCGGGCCGCGCGTGGCCGGCACGTGGCAGGAATACCTCGTCGCCGATGCACGAAGGCTCCTGCCGGTCCCCGACCAACTGAGCGACTCCGACGCCTGTCAGCTCGCCGTCAACCCGTTGACCGCGCTGCTCCTGGTGACTCGCGAACTCGACGTACAGCCGGGTGAATGGTTGTTGCAGACGGCCGCGGGCTCCACCGTCGGCCGGCTCGTCATTCAGCTGGCCGGGCATCTGGGTATGCGCACGATCAACGTCGTGCGGCGGCGCGATGCCGTCGAGGAGATCAAGGCGCTCGGCGGCGACGAGGTCATCTGCACGGAGGACGAGGACCTGGTGGACCGCGTGGCCGAGATCGCAGGGCCGGACGGCGTGCGCAAGGCCATCGACTGCGTCGCGGGCCCCGTGGGTGCCCAGGTGTCCCAGGCACTGGCTCCCGGAGGACAGGTCGTGGTCTACGGCGCGCTCTCCACCCATCGGCAGACCGACCCGGCAGCACTGACGATCCCGCTGTCGGCGCGCTCGGTCATCTACGAGACCAAAGCGGTCCGTGGCTTCTGGCTGAACCGCTGGTTCGGCAGTGCCTCACCTGAGGATGCGCTGCGCGCGCTGTCCGAGGTCCGCGATCTCGTCGCCGACGGCGTGCTGAGCATCCCCGAAGGCCGGCCGTTCCCGCTCGAACGCTTCATCGAAGCCATCACGCTCGCCGAGACACCCGCGCACGGCGCCAAACCACTCTTCGTCTTCGGGTAGGGCGCCGTACCGCGGCAGCCCTCGAACAGTGGTGGGTGAACTGCTGGGGCACATACCGAAGGGCCAGTTCCGGGGCTTGATCCCCCGGAACTGGCCCTTTCTCGTGATCACGGCCGTACCGTATGCGTGCCACAGGGCTCGGGCAGCCGCTCCGGGGCGCCCGTCGACATCAGCCCAGCACGTTCGTCGTCCAGTCGTTCTGGTCCGTCCCGAGCAGGGTGAACCGCTTGAGCCAGCTCTTCGGGCCGCCCACGGCGTGGTAGGCGTCCACGCCGTACTCCGAACCGGTGCAGAGCTTGAGGCCGTCCTCCCGGACGCAGGTGGACGTGGAGCGCTGGACAACCGCGCCCGGCGGGAGGCTCATGGTGGGCTCGGGCAGGTCCGGCTGGACCGTGGTGTGGATGTACATCCCGCCGACGATGAAGTTGACGGTGGCCGTCCAGGGCGCGTCGTCCGGCCTCCTCCCCATGTCGAAGGAGGCTTCGGAAACGGCGAATCCCGCGGGCACATCGCTGATCCGGTACGGCAACGGAATCGCCCGGTGAGCCACGACGACCCCTTCGGCGATCTTGTGCAGGGTCTGCTGCCCCGCGGTCCCCGGCATACCGTCACCCTGCAGCTCCGCCCACCGGCCGTCCGCGGTCTGCCAGCGCAGGTGCCAGACACCCGCGGGGCCCCAGGCGGCCGTCGGGCTCTTCCCCACCCAGTACGCGGTGCGGCCGTTGACCGGCGACGCGTCGATCCGGTACTGCCGAGGACCTCCGGGGTACCAGGGGCGCCCGAGCGACGGCTTGGTTCCCTCGGGGTAGACGTCGAGCGAGACGCCGGGCCCCGTCACACCGCCTTCGGGGATCTTGCCCGCGGCGCTCACGACGGTTCTTTTCTGCTGCGGCGAGTATTCGATCTTGCCGAAGCCTGCCGGGAGCCAGCCGAAGGACGCCTCCACGGTCAAGGGGGCGTGCCCTGTGTCCGGTGCGGGGGTGGGGGCGGTCCAGACCCGGGTCGCGGCCGGCGTCGGTCGCTCGGCCCGGTCGACTCCGGGCGGCAGGAACGACACCATCGCGGTCGCCGCCACCGCGGCCGCCACCGCGCCCAGCGCCGCGAACCGCCTGCGCCGCAGCCGTACCCTGCCCTCCCGCACCGCCCTGGCCACATCGACGCCACTCGCGGGCGCAGCCGCACCTGCCAACTCACCCAGCTCCCGGGTCAACTCATCGGTCTGATCACGCATCACAGAGTCCTCCCAGCAGTAGTGGCGGAACGGGCGGCGAGCACCCCACGCAAGGCCTGAAGACCGCGCGCCGTCTGGCTCTTGACGTTCCCCGGAGAACAACCGAGCGCATCGGCGGTCTGCTCGACGCTCAGATCGTGGTAGTAGCGCAGCACCAAAGTGGCACGCTGCCGGGGCGGAATCGCAGCCAACGCCCGCCGCAGATCAAGGGAGGCATCCGGATCGGCCGGCGGCGCCGGATGGTCCTCCACCGGCCGGCCCTGCCACCGAACCGCCCACCGCAGCCGCGGCGAACGCTGCTCCGCCAAAAAAGTGTTCACCAGCACCACCCGGGCATAACCGTCCGGGTTCTCCGCACGCCGCATCCGCCGCCAGTGCACGTACAACTTGGTGAAGGTCTCCTGCACCAGGTCATCAGCCCGATGCCAGTCCGAACACAACAAAAAGGCCACTCTTCGCAGCCAGTCCGCCCTGGACTCGGCGAACTCCCTGAACTCCTCATCACGCCCGCGCTCCGCCATGAACGGCACTCCTCTCCAGGCCGCACTCCAGGTGAAGCCCGACACCCTGATGCCAGAAGCAAGGCGAAAGGTTGCACGACCCACCACTCGGGCACCGGAACCGGCGCGTTCGGCATCCTCGATGATCGGGCGACGGCCGCCCCCGCGCCGGATGCGGCCCGTCAGGGGCGCACATACGCTGTGAGTGGACGCTCCTCTCTTTGTCGAGGTGAGAGATCGTGCCGCTCTACATCACACTGCTGAGCTGGACCGACCAGGGGATCCGCGCCTACGCCGACACGGCCGACCGGGCCGACGCCTTCGGCGACGCCCTGCGGCACGTCGGTGGGCGGCTCGTGGACATCTACTGGACCGTCGGGCCCTACGACCTCGTGGCGGTCGTCGAGGCACCCGACGACGAGACCGCCGCCGCGGCACTGCTGCGGCTCGGCGCGATCGGCAACATCCGCAGCACGACCCTGCGGGCCTTCGGGCGTGACGAGGTCGAGGGCATCATCGCCAAGGCGTCCGCCTGAGGAACCATGGCCTCGCCATCGCACCTGGACGAACTCCGGGCCGGCGCCCGGGACGACGGCTGGGAGGACCGGGCGGAGCGCGGTCACGAGCCGTCGGCGGCCTGTTCGAAGAAGGAGCCGCGCCTCAGCCGCTCGTAGGAGGGTTCCGCCCGCGCCATCCACGCGTCCACGTCGGCGGCCATGGACGGGAACCGCTCCTTGAGGGGTGCGGCCAGGACGGCGATCTCCGCCCAGGAGTCGGCGAGATACGTCTCGCTCTCCAGGCCGATCGCCACGGCCGCGCGGAACGGGTCGTCGGACCGCAGCCACCGCTGCGCCACCTGGACGATGCGGGCCATGTGCTCGGCGTCGATGATCCACGACATGGAGAGGAGCTGTTCGGAGACGTAGCCGGGGACGACGGCGGGTGCCCGGTGGTCGACGAGGAAGTCCATGACCTGCTCGACGTCCATTGATCCCCCCTTGGCGCGGCCGGTTCCCTTGACCGGCGGGGTCACATGCTAGACGCGGGGCCGGGGCCGGGCGGGAACCTTTCCGCGGGGGCCTGAGTCCGTAACCCCCGGGAGGGGTTGCGTG